>CAZPCR010000689.1:0-1509 GCA_964585035.1 uncultured Anaerolineaceae bacterium | reverse complement strand
TTTGTCCGTGGAAGCTCGTTCGCGTAACAGTGGCAAGGTACCCGGATCTTCGCGATAGTGTTCTGCCAGTGCAGACAAGGCTGCACTTCGCACATTTGAGTTTTTGTCCGTGGAAGCGCATTCGCGTAACAGTGGCAAGGTCCCCGGATCTTCGCGATAGTGTTCCACCAATGCAGACAAAGCCGCACTTCGGATATACCAGTCGTTGTCCTTGAGAGAGCGCTGACGCAATAAAGAAAGAATTTTTTGTCTTTCGCCGTAACGTTCAATCAAAACAGATATTACGGAACCTAGCACTACGGAATCAGTATCACTATTTGCCATTTCCAACAAATTAGTATAAATATTCTTTTCGGGTGAAAGTTTTGCAACTGTCTCCACGTAGAAATACCTTAACCAAGGTTCGCCCCTATTGGCTAGGCCTCCAATATTTTTTAAAAGATCCGTCTCGCTAGAAGTAGATAGCGAAGCCACTAATGAACATGCTCGGTAGTAACTAGCTACAGGGAGGTTGTTTGAAATTACACGATAAATCCAAAGTGAGATATCACGTCTCAAAATCCTTTGTTCAATCGAAGCAAATGATGGAGCCAATGAGGTTTCAAAGAAAACTGATCCTTTTCCTTTTTTGTCTGCTGCGATTAAATCCAGCGCTGTACCCACTACACTTTTGCCAATTTTTTCGATGAGAATAATGTTTCTTACCTCCCCTATACACTGGATGGCTAGAGAAATGTTCCAAGGTGACTGCTTCCATAAGCCTTTGATACCAGGACGATTTATTTCATTTGCCAAAAAATCAATAATGTTTCCTGTCCACTTCTCATCAATCATTCCACAAATCAAGCGTAACACCTCGTGCCAACTCTGATCTTCCCAATGGTTGCCATAAACATCCGTCCTAAGTTGCTCAATCGTCAACTCTTTTGTCTTTTCAAATTTCCACACAAATGCGGAAGCGCAAAAGTATTCAAGAAAGGCGCGATGGACAAAACCGTAGAGACTAGCACCGTAAAGAGAAAGAATAAAATTGCGCTCGTGGAACTGCTGGATCATCGCCTGCGCAATGATCTTAGCGCGATCGGACGTTTGACTGTAGCGTTCTATTAAGTAACTTTCAAATTCACTTTGTAACCCATCACGATGAATATAGTTGCCAGCCAATCCTCCCCTGGCGCCTTGCATTCTATAAGCTAAACGGCGCAAGAGTTCCTTCTTGTCATCCTCTCCAATAAAATCGGCATCCACACTGTGGTCTTTTAAATGCTTGTTTACATCCCAGTGTTGTATCAATACACTTGCGGCATGATCGTAAAGTTTCCAGCGCTCACGCGGCAATTCCTGGTGTTTACCAATAATTGCCATAATCGTCAGTAGCATCGGGTTGCCCGCCAGTTGGCGTATAGAGGCAGAGTCTTTGAAAGATTTTAAAATCCGTTCACATCGCTGCTTTGCTTCGTCAGGATGGTCACTCATCGCTAGATCGTACCAGCGCATCACGAATAATTC
>CAZPCR010000688.1:0-1512 GCA_964585035.1 uncultured Anaerolineaceae bacterium | reverse complement strand
CCACCGTATAAGCAATGAAATCCACAACCGCGTCAAAATGCTGGCCAGTTAAGATCCCGGAGAGGTGAGACATCCCCGCTTTCACATCCCCAGTAAGCAAAACCGCGCCCTCGGGAATAGTATGTTTTTTTGAAATGGAACGGTTCAAGATGACAAGTTCATGGCCCCGTGCGACAACTAGTTCGGAGCAGGCTGAACTTATCAAACCCGTCCCGCCAATAAAAAGAATTTTCATCAGCCTTCTCCCATTTCAGGAATGGGTTCAGTCGAAAGGCGGCGTCGAGAATATAAACCTTCGACCCAAAAGAAGATCAAGCCAACCCACACAAGACCGAAACCAATAAGCCGGTCATGTGTGAAGGGTTCTTTATATAACAGCACACCCAAAAGGAACTGCATGGTGGGGTTGATATACTGTAATACGCCGATAGTCGTCAGAGGGACGCGCGGAGCGGCAGAGGCAAAAAACAAAAGCGGCACGGTTGTCACCAGTCCTGCCCCAACCATCATCCAATTGGCCTGGTTGCTGCTGTGGAGGAAAGCACCCTGACCCGTCAATTCATTAAACAACAGGAAGGCCACGGCGGGTACGAACAACAACCCAGTTTCAAGAGTAAGGCCATACAGGGAGCTGAGCGGCGCCATTTTTTTGATGAGACCGTAAAGTCCGAAGGTAAAGGCCAGAGTCAGGGCAATCCAGGGAAGTGAACCATACGTAACGGTGAGATACAGCACACCCAGCGCAGCCAACCCGATGGGAAGCCATTGGATGAGACGCAGCTTTTCCCTAAAGAAAATCACACCCAGCAGAACGGTGAACAAGGGATTGATGTAATACCCGAGGCTGGTCTCGACCACAAATCCGTGGTTTACCGCCCAGACATAAGTGAACCAGTTAATGCTGATCAATACCGCTGCAATAAGATATATTTGAATCGTTTTAGTGTTGAAGGCAACTTTTCGGAAGGCCGACCACTGCCGCGTGGCAAGGATTATAAGAAAGAGCAGGATAAATGACCAACCAATCCGGTGACCGATCAACTGGAGGGCGGGAATAGTCTCCAACTGTTTCCAGTAGAGCGGAAAGAGACCCCACATCAAATAAGCAATGATCGCGTAGAGAACGCCTTTTTTATCCATAATTCACTGTGGAACCAAAGCAGTATACACTGAAACAAAGTACCTACTCAGACTTCGCCCCAGGCTGGGAGTAAGTACGAAACCTCAAAGAAAATCTTCGCCACGATTTCAAGGTGACGGAGGGTATTTCAATTTTGATCACGCTCGATCAAAACCGGTCTATGCTCTGACGACCTGCAAAACCATCTTCGATCTCATGCCAGAATGCGATATTTCCTTCACCGTATTTCCAGCATAAACAGACTTCATGGTCGTTGCGCCAGGCAGAAAAATCCAATAATCCCGTATTGATATCCTTTACCTGCGCTCCGATGGCGAGGATGCGATGCAAAAGATCATCCAGCCGCTGAAAGTCTTTTACTAATTTGCTTA
>CAZPCR010000687.1:0-1512 GCA_964585035.1 uncultured Anaerolineaceae bacterium | reverse complement strand
GTGGATTGGAGTCAATGGAAGGACAAAGGCGATGCATTCCCCGAATGGGCGGCGAAAAGATTGCAGGTGCAGAAGGAACGGGGTGCGCAGGGGTTAAAAATCTGGAAGCCATTTGGTTTGAACGTAAGGGACCATTCCAATAAGTTGGTGAAGGTGGACGACGCGCGACTTGGTCCGATATGGGAGACAGCCGGTGAGCTGGATCTGCCCATAATGATCCATGTTGCCGACCCGGTGGCGTTCTTCGACCCGATCGATGAAACAAATGAGCGTTGGGAAGAATTGGGAAATCACCCGGATTGGGCATTTACGAGTCCGCCGTTCCCACCATTTATGGAAATCATGAATGGTTTCAAGAATCTTGTCATGAGGCACAAGAACACAACGTTCATCGGCGCACACGTGGGGTGCTACGGGGAAAATCTCGGATGGGTTGGGCAGATGCTTGACGATTGCCCGAACTATGCCATCGATATTTCGGCGCGCCTGGGTGAACTTGGAAGGCAGCCGTATAGTGCACGGAAATTCCTTATTAAATACCAGGACCGCATTTTATTCGGTTCGGACATGGGCCCCGACCTGGAAGCCTATCGATTGAACTATCGCTTCCTTGAAACGGACGACGAGTATTTCAATTACAACACCGGTGAAATCCCCAACCAGGGGAGGTGGTATGTAGATGGAATGTATCTGCCAGACGATGTATTGAAAAAAATATATCGTACAAATGCAATGAAGGTCTTGAAGATCGAACAAAACGCATGATGCCCGGGAATAAAACATGAAAACCTATCACACTTACAATGAGATCAAGTCACAGACCACGGCCTGGTCACAGGCGTTGGATGTGACATCCCGTTCCAATTTGCCAAAAGTTGCAGACTACGACCAGGTGGTTTTCACAGGCTGCGGCTCTACTTATTATCTTTCGCTGGCCTCGGCCGCGTTGTACCAGGAGTTGACGGGTTGTACGGCGCGGGCTATACCAGGCGGGGAGTTGTTCCTGAATCCCTCGGTATACCTAACGAATCAAAGGACGTTGCTTGTAGCACTCAGCCGTTCAGGGACCACGACAGAGACTGTCAGGGCGGTTAAGGAGTTCAAAGCAGGGAAGCATGGAGAAGTGGTTGTCATCAGTAATTATGATGAGGTCCTATCGCGTTTGGCGCATGTGAATATCGTGATTTCCAAAGGCCAGGAAGAATCTGTGGCGCAGACGCGTTCTTTCGCTTCGATGTATGTCGCAATAACAGCCTTGTGTGCCCGGATGGCCGGGCGGGAGGATTTGCTTTCGGCGATGACCGGCCTGCCAAAGATCGGCGACAGGTTAATGGAAAAATATGAGGCGTATGCAAAGGAGATCGGCGAAAACCTGGCATACGACCGGTTTTATGTACTCGGCTCAGGGATCCGATATGGATTGGCCTGTGAAGTGAATCTCAAAATGAAGGAGATGACACTTACACACAGTGAACCATTCCACTCCATGGAATTCCGTCACGGACCGATGAG
>CAZPCR010000686.1:0-1516 GCA_964585035.1 uncultured Anaerolineaceae bacterium | reverse complement strand
CGGTAATTTTGACCGTTAACAGCTCCGCACCGGCCATTACCGGGCCGCCGGCCACGCCGACCCAGCCAAGCGGCTTGTCGTTCCAAAGGTGCAGCGTAAGCGTTTGGTCGACCTTGGGACCTTCGAGAACACCATCACGGATCATCATTTCATTCCCGCCGCACTCTTCATCGTTGAAACCTTCTTCGGAGGGTTGAAAGCAAAACTTGATCGTGCCGACAAGCTCTTCGCGATGGTTGTAGAGAATCTGGGCAACTGTAAGACCAATGGCAGTATGGCCATCGTGACCGCAGGCATGCATCACACCTTTATTCTGTGAAGCATATTCGGCTCCGGTCTCTTCAGTAATGGGCAGGGCATCCATATCGAAGCGGATAAGGAGAGTAGGGCCGGGTTTAGAGCCTTCCATCAAGCCGACGATACCGGTCTTGCCCACGCCTTTGGTCACTTCCAGGCCAAGGGATTCGAGTTCTTTTGCCACGATGCCGCCGGTGCGGACTTCCTTGAACCCGAGCTCGGGATGAACATGAAAGTCACGCCTCATAGATTGAGTAAACGGAAAAAGCGCTCTGGCTTCCTGAAGATAGTCGGTCATAATAAACTCCTCAACAAAAAAATGAGATTTGTATACAGTAAACTAAAAATTATGGGGTGTCAATGTTGAGTCTGATACATCAGAAACATTGTTAATTAATTAGAAATCCTTGTTATTCGAAATTTAAGTCAGGGAATTGTCATGAAGCGATATGCAAACATGGCGGACATTTGATAGGGAATCAAGCGGGTGCTCAAAGCCAGTACTGAATTGAGAAACCCCGGTATGACGCTAGACCGTCCTTGTAACATTTTGTCGATACCGATGCGCGTTACGGCTGGGCTTTGCATCATAGTCAAACGCTGATAAAGTGATGGCTTCTGTCCAGCCACTTTCAGGAATTCGGTAGCCGTAACGCCGGGTGAAATGACCGTACAGCGAACATTCGACTTGCGAAGCTCGTAATTGATGGCTTCGCCAAAGTAAAGGACAAAGCTCTTGGCGGCGGAATATACACCATACGTGGGGGATGGCTGGTACGCACCAATCGACGACACTTGCAATACGCGACCGTAATTGTGCGCGAGCATATCCTTGACGAATAACTTGGTCAGGTGAACGAGAGTAATGATATCGGTCTGAATCAGCTCGCGTTCGCGCTCCCAGGGGATGTCAATAAATTCACCATAGAGGCCAAAGCCCGCATTGTTGATGAGAATGTCCACGGTTTTACCTGACGATTTGACCCGATCATAAAGATTCTGGGGTGCATCTTCTGTACTTAAATCCATAACAATGATCTCGACTTTTACATCCTGTTTTTCCTGTATTTCACGCTGAACCGCTTTCAACATTTCTTCACGGCGGGCTACGAGGATCAGGTCGCTGCCACGCGAGGCGAGTTCGCGGGCAAAGTCCACGCCCAAACCGCTCGAGGCTCCCGTCACGAGCGCCGTTTTGCCTTTTAACTCTGAGCCACTC
>CAZPCR010000685.1:0-1517 GCA_964585035.1 uncultured Anaerolineaceae bacterium | reverse complement strand
ATCTCTCCACCGTGCTCACCGGCTGCCGGACCGAGATCGACGATCCAATCGGCTTCACGGATCGTCTCGTCGTCGTGCTCGACGACTAAAACGGTGTTCCCCAAATCGCGCAAGCCTTTAAGCGTATTGAGCAAACGCGTATTATCACGGGGATGGAGACCGATGGAAGGCTCGTCCAGGACATATAACACGCCCACGAGGCGCGAGCCAACCTGGGTTGCCAGGCGGATGCGCTGCGCCTCTCCACCGGAGAGCGAACCAGCGGAACGGTTGAGAGTAAGATAATCGAGCCCGACATCCACCAGGAAGCCAAGGCGCGACTTGATCTCCTTGATCACGCGCTCGGCGATGGCCTTCTGGCGGCTGGTCAATGCAGACTTTTTACTATTGAGATCGTTAGTCCATTCCAGGGTGCGCAGTATAGGCCAGGATGTCACCTCAATAATATTTGCACCAGCCACCGTTACGGCGATAGCTTCGGGACGCAGACGCTGACCTTTACAAGTCGGACACGGCTTATCGGACATATATTCTGTGATGCGTTCACGGATGTATTCCGAATTGGTCTCACGGTAGCGCCGTTCGAGGTTCCCGACCACGCCCTCAAAATCACGTGCAAAGGTGAACTCATGTCCCTTGGCACTCCTGTATTTAATGGGAATTTCCCTGCCGCGTGTGCCATAGAGGATAATATCCAACTGCTCTTTTGTTAGCTCTTTTACCGGCTTATCCAGGTCAACGCTAAAGAAACGCGCGGCAGCCTGGAGAGACTGCCAGTAATAGCCACCTTCCTCCTTTGGTCCACTCCATTCCATTGCAACGATTGCGCCGTCATTAAATGTAAGGTCCTTATCGGGGATCAACAGATCGGGATCGATTTCAAGTTTGTTGCCCAATCCCTGACAATCAGGACAGGCGCCGTGCGGAGTGTTGAATGAAAAGGTGCGCGGCTCGATCTCGGGTATGCTGATGCCGTGCACCGGACAGGAAAGGTTTTCAGAAAAATGTAAATCATTGCTCTGGGAACGAGAATCGGGATTCTTCTCCGATTTGCGAGACCCTGCTGATTCGCGGTCTTCAAGATTTGCAATGGTCAGGTAACCCTCACCAAATTTCAGGGCCGTTTCGACCGAGTCCGTTAAGCGTGTGCGAGCAGCCTTCTTGTCTTCTTCGCTGCCGTCATTTGAAATCACGAGCCGGTCAACGACTGAGTCGATGTCGTGCTGCTTATAGCGATCGAGGGTAATCTCGTCGTCGAGAGAATGGACGGTGCCATCCACACGAGCGCGAGCGAAACCGGCTTTGCGGATCTCCTCGAAGACTGCCTGGTAGGTACCCTTCCGTCCGCGTACGACCGGGGCCAACACCAGGATGCGGCTGCCATTGGGGAGAGATTCGATGGCGTCCACGATCTCCTGCGCCGACTGCTTGACGACTTCACGCCCACAGATGGGGCAGTGTGGGATGCCCGCTCGCGCGAACAGCACGATGCGCTGAAGCGACTGCTGGTCGCCGGC
>CAZPCR010000684.1:0-1522 GCA_964585035.1 uncultured Anaerolineaceae bacterium | reverse complement strand
TGCCTTCTGGTACAGGGATGTGAATGCGTCCTGGTCCGCCGCGGGGTTAACCGGAGCCTGGACTGAAAGGGGGGGTTGAGCCGTAGCCGCAGGGGATTGTGAGTTGGGTGACTGCGAGTTAGGCAGGAGGGGCGCCTGGCTGCCGACCTGGCAGGCCAGTGCTGCGAACAGCAGGACGGTCAGTACCACTAAAGTGCGTTTTGTTTTCATTCTCTTTCTCCTTCGATGGAAGCAATAATTTAATCGGATTTATGCCGGGCTGCTTCTTCCAGCAATGATTTTAGTTTCGAGGATAACTTTTTCGGAATGGTCACTTTTACCCGCACGAACAAGTCGCCTTTGGTCTGTGCGCTTTTCAAATGAGGCAGGCCGCGTCCCGACAGGCGGAAGACCTGTTCGGGTTGTGTGCCCGCCGGTATTTTCAATTTAACTTTTCCTTCGAATGTTTCGACTTCCGCTTCACCGCCCAGGATGGCCGTAAACACATCGATGTTGGCGGATGTATGCAGGTCGTCGCCCTCGCGTTCGAAGCGGCTGTCTTCCGCGACGTCCACGATCAGGTACAAATCCGATCCATCCGGACCGGCGCCGGCCGCGCGCACTTTGGAACCTGTTTTTACACCGGCCGGGATGCGCACTTCAAGCTGGCGGCCATCGCTTTGGAGAGAGCGGGCGGTGCCGTGATAAACCTCGTCCAGGCTGATAGTGACCGGCTGTTGATAGGCCGGCTTGGGTCGCCCGCGCGTAACAGTCTGGCGGCCGCCTGTGCCTCCGAATATGGAACGGAAGAAATCGGAGAATCCTTCCTGGCCGCCGAAGAGATCGTTCAGGTCGCCATATTCGACGCGCGTTCCGCCGGATGCTCCCGGTTGCCCGCCAAACCATTGGCTCCAGTCAAAGTCGCCTTGCTGCTGCTCACTGCTGCCCCGGCTGCGCTGTTCCCAATTCGAATAGGCGCTGCCCAATTGGTCGTAGCGGGCGCGCTTCTCTTTGTCGCTCAACACCTGGTAGGCCTCGTTGATTTCCTTGAACTTTTCTTCGGCCTGCTTGTTGTTGGGGTTGCGGTCGGGGTGATACTGCATGGCCAGCTTGCGGTACGCCCTGCGGACTTCGTCCGCCTTGGCCGAGCGTTCCACTCCCAGGATCTTATAATAATCTTTATATTCCATTAGTTTGAATTCTATGCCCGTTAAGGAAGCAATACAAGCGTGTTGGAGCGTGTCTAATAAAATTCTAACCTCGGTTATACTCGTAAAATCAAAGCATCATTTTTACAGGACAGCGCGGAACCTCCCTATTTCAAAGAATGATCATCGCGTTTTGCCTCGTAAGAAAAAACTGGTTCCGTTGATTTGACAGGTAGTGTATCATCCGTGGATGAACTTTGGATGAAGGATAAGAGGAGGTCGAGGATGAAATCGATCTGTGTCTTTTGCGGGTCTTCCGATAATGTCTCTGCGGAGTATTTGTCTGCCGCCAATGAAATGGGTAGGATGTTGGCGGAACGCGGCATTCGTCTGGT
>CAZPCR010000683.1:0-1528 GCA_964585035.1 uncultured Anaerolineaceae bacterium | reverse complement strand
AAAACTTCGACGCTGCAGAGATCGAACTTAATTCGGACGAGATCGAACAACTCGATCCAATGGGCTGAACCCACTTCTCATTTCATTTTATACAAAGGGGAATTTGCAGGTTGTCAAACTTCAATCCGACTCTCAAGGCTGGTTTATAATCCCGCCAATGGAACTCAGAGCAAAACCGATCCCTGAGAAGATCGAAAAGGAAGAGCAACGGACCGAAGAGGAGCCGCCTTATCGGGTCATCATCCATAACGACGATGTTACTCCCATGGATTTCGTGATCCACATTTTGACCACGGTCTTCTTCATCCCAAACCCAAATGCCATGAATATCATGTATACCGCACACCTCAACGGCGCTGCGTACGTACAGACCCTCCCAAAAAAAGAAGCAAAAAGGCGTATCAACAAGGCCCATTTTGCCGCCCGATTAAAAAGTTTTCCCCTCAAATTCACGATGGAACCCGAATAGATGACCAGCCCTTTGGACGCACTCACTGAAATCAATCTCGATGATCTTGTCAACGCCTTCGGCTGGCAGGACCATCGGCTCGCGGAGCGGCTCGCACGCCGCCTTTTTTTCAAACCCGCACAAACCTTCGCGCATCAAATGGTGGATTTCGATGCGGCCATCGGGACAGCCGGAATGGCAGAAGCGGCTTGCATGGCCGAACGTTTCCATGCCAGCGCGGTGCATGTGACCGGCGGACAAAACCTGCCGAACGGACCTTTCCTGGCTTTATCGAATCATCCCGGTGTGACCGATACGCTGGCAGTTATTGCCGCTTTGGGCCGCGCCGACCTGAAGGTTATCGCCTTGAACAGGCCCTTTCTTTTATCGCTGCCCAAGCTGAGCAAGCAACTTTTCTACGTTACTGAAGACCCGAACGAACGCGTAGCACTTGTCCGTCAGGTAAGCAAACATTTACGTAACGGCGGGTCGGCCCTCACTTTCCCGGCAGGTCACAACGAACCCGACCCGGATGTTTACCCGGGCGCAGTTGAATCTTTAAGCTCGTGGACCGACAGCGTAGGAGTCTTTATCCGGTTAGCGCCGGAGACAGCGGTGGTGCCCGTCTGCGTACGAAGTGTGATCTGGGAGAAGACTGCTCATCACCCGCTGACCAAGCTCAGGCATACGCAAGATGACCGGCAGCTTCTCGCTTCTGCCATGCAGCTGTTATCAAGTGTCATGTTCAATATCCGGCCTGTAACCGTCGTGGTTCAGATCGGAAAGCCATTTACCGTCAAGGAGCTGGGAAGTATGGAACCGCGAGTCATCCATCAAGCCGTGCTGGCCGAAATGAAAACCCTGATTGCGAATCCACCCGGGGGCGAAGGAACAAACATACTTTGAACACATCTTTCCCGTGGATATCATTGGAAATAGGAGAATGTGAAAGGCCGGGGCAAAGATGAAATGGCCCGGCCGTGTCCTATTGTTGCTGGTTGTGGCAATCCTTCTTTATTTCGCTTTTCGTAACGCTCCCCTCACTGATATTTGGAACTCACTTCGAAGACTTCAAGCCTG
>CAZPCR010000682.1:0-1530 GCA_964585035.1 uncultured Anaerolineaceae bacterium | reverse complement strand
GGCGAGATGCGCCTGCTGGATTGGGAATATGCCGGGATGGGCGACATCTTCTTCGACCTGGGAAACTTTTGCCATCATCATCGTTTGAACGATGAGTTGATGCGGCTCTTTTTACAGGAATACTTTGGTGAAGTGACCGACAAAAACTTCGCCCGTCTTAAGTTGATGGAACCCATGTCGGAAATCCATGAAGCGATGTGGGGCACAACACAGGCAGGGATATCCAAACTGGATGAAGACTTTGAAGGCTACGCGAATTTATGGTTCGGCCGCGCTCGGGAACATATGACCGACCTGCGCTGGGAAAATTGGCTGAAGGAAATAAAACCGTAGTTGGTCCAGATTGAAAGCTGGAATAAATGATTGCCTTTCAACAACAAAAATTTAGTAGAAGCACCAAGAAAGGAAATTAACCATGAAAGAAAGTCCTGTAGAACGTTTGCTTAAGACAAACCCCGACGCGGAGATCTGGTGGGATTCTTCCCCTTTGATCTTCGACCAGTGGGTTGAGAAATTGGTCAAGGCGGCTGAACCGGCTCGCAAAGGCGAATTGAAAGAACAGTTGCTGCGGCTCTATAATGCCGAACACCCGGAGCTAAGTGTCTTCCGAGGCTGCACCACCAACCCGCCCCTCTCCTGGGGAGCCGTCCAAGCCGACCCCAAATATTGGGGCGATTGGGTGAGCAAGTTGTGTCAGGACAACCCGAAACTCACTGAAAAAAGGTTGTCCATGCTGACCTACAAGGAAATTGTGCGGCGCGGTGCCGAGAAATACCTACCCATGTTCAAGGCCACCAATGGCCGGTTTGGCTGGATCTCCGGCCAGCTGGATCCACGCCTCTTCAGTGAGACGGACCAAATGATCGAAGCCGCCGATGAGCTGTGCGAAATCGGTCCAAACGTGATGATCAAGGTGCCGGCCAGCATGCAGGGCATCGAAGTTCTTAAGGTGCTCACATCCAAGGGCATCAGCACCAACACCACCACCTGCTTTACCCTGCCCCAGATCATGGCATCCGCCGACGCTGCCATGGAGGGCAGAAAGATCGCCGAAAAGAACAAGGTCGATATGAGCAATTGGCGAGCCGTCATCACCATGATGATCGGGCGCCTGACAGAAAATGAAGCCCTCGATCTCCAGGCGGACCGGAAGAACATAAAATTATCCTGGGTGGAAAAGCATTGGTTTGGTATCGCCGTCTTCCGCCGTGCCTATCGCATGCTTACTGAAGGCGGCTATGCGAGCAAGTTGTTATCCTGCTCCATGCGTGCCGGCCCGCTGGTTGCCGGAAAGGAAAGATATTGGGATATTCAGAAGGTAGCGGGCGGAGATATTGTGTATACTTGTCCCCCGTACGTCCTTGAGCCCCTTTTTGAACTGGGTGATAACATTGATTTCCGTCCCGAGATTGAAGAAGAGGTTCCCCATCATATATAGGACAAAATGTTGACACTGCCGTACTGCATCCATGCCTACGACCCGAACGGACTATCGCTTGAGCAGTTCAACTTTCACCCGGCCACGGTTAG
>CAZPCR010000681.1:0-1533 GCA_964585035.1 uncultured Anaerolineaceae bacterium | reverse complement strand
CGGGTTTGCGAGGAAGGTCCGATCAACGGTGCAGAGACATTCATGCCACGTGTGGTAGCTGCGCTGGCGTCCAATGGATGTGAGGGGATCAGGACCGCGATCAGCAAAGGGACAAACAAAATGATCAATGCCCGGGGTGAGGCGCTGTGTTTATGTTCATGATTTGAATCTTGATGATCATGATCGGTCTTTGGTTCGCGAAAAAGCGCCAGCGACATCATGGCCAGCACGACGATTCCGAAAATAGTCAATGGCGCATAACGTATATTGATATACAGGGATATCTTCCCGCTGAGCAGCTTGTCGAAGAGAAACAGGCACAAAGCGAGGACGAGGAAAGCTTGTAGGAACCGATAGAGTCGAAACGACATGGCTTCTTCCTAGAAGAAATAGTTGAAGGCGAGACCGGCTAATAAACTCATCAGGAACGGTAGGAGCACCAGATAAAGTACAGGCTTACGGCGAAATACCTGTAAAAACATGAGGATGCTTTTGATATCCACCATGGGGCCGAATACCAGGAAGGAAAGCACGGAACCAAAACTGAATGTCCCCACGAATCCAAGCGCAATAAACGCGTCAACCGTGGAGCAGATTGAGAGGAGAACCGCCAGACCCATCATCACCAGCACTGAGAGGATGGGCCCGTTTCCAACCGCCAGTAGGGTTGTTTGTGGGATAAATGTCTGCAGGAGTGCTGCGATGGATGCGCCCAGTACGAGATATCTGCCCATCTCAAAAAAATCATCCGCGCTGACGATCATCGACTGCCTCAATTTTTGGTTAAAGGACTGGTCGGCTGGTGGAATGTCGATGACCGGAAGATCAATCGCGAATTTGGACGACCGCATTATATTGTCCGCATCTTTCTCCACTGAAAATGCCAGCCCCACCGAAACCGCGATCAAAAAACTGAGACCCAGTCTCCAAAATAACATACGTCCCCAGCCGAAGGCGGTGACAGTGCTGAAGATCACAATGGGATTCAAAACCGGCGCGGCCAAAAGAAAGGTGACTCCTGCGGATAGCGGGAGTCCTTTGCGAAAGAGTCGACGCGTGAGCGGGACAGTTCCGCACTCGCATATGGGGAAGATCAGCCCGAGTAATGCTCCGATTAAGGCGGCCGGCAAAGCGCGTCGCGGTGTTATGCGTGTAAGCCATTCATCCGAAACAAAAACTTCGACCAGCCCGGAGGCCAGAGTCCCCATCAACAAAAATGGAAGAGCTTCAATAAAGATTCCGAGAAAAACAGTTGCAAAAGTGGATAGCTTTTCCCCCAACCACGGCCATGCCGATGGAGGCATGATGTTGTATGAAATACCCGCGACGACGCCAAGCAGTACCAGTAGAAGCAAAAGGCGGAACATGTCGTAGCGCGGCTTTTGGATTTCCATCGTGGGATTATAAGGTAAACAACTCCGACCGGCATTAAGACATTCTAAGAGACTAGTTTCTCCGTGGGTTGCATGGCTATAATCGAACCCAGATGGAGAGAAAAATGAACAAGATCCCGCCTTCTTTTATCCTTGCAGG
>CAZPCR010000680.1:0-1534 GCA_964585035.1 uncultured Anaerolineaceae bacterium | reverse complement strand
GAATTTCCGTTCTATCATAACAAATAATAAACTGATTTTCAAGAGTGGGTTTATATTTTATTAACAGGTCATGTGGATAAACCTTAGGATAATTTACGAAAGGCTGTAAGTAATATGTGTAAACCCTGTGGATGAATCCTATTCGAACCGACGAGACGGGATAGTATAATCCCAACACCTTCCATTTAAGGAAATCATATGACGACTCAGATCACAATTATCGGGCTGGGGCAGATAGGCGCCTCCATCGGAATGGCGCTTAAAGATAGAAAAAACTTACTGCAGCGTGTGGGCTTCGATAAAGATCCGGGGGTTGTCAGGGCCGCTGAAACGCTGGATGTAGTGGATAAAATTAAAAACCTGCCTGAGGCGGTACGAGATGCGGATATTGTATTGCTATGTCTTCCACTGGGGGAGATGCGCGCAACACTGCAGAAGATCGGCCTGCGGTTAAAAACAAATGCAGTTGTAATGGATACCGCGCCGCTGAAAGGCTCTATGGTTGAATGGACAAAGTCTTATGTGCCTGCCGGGCGCCATTATATCGGACTGGTGCCGGCTGTAAACACGGAGGCCATGTCCGCGCCCGAGATGGGATTCAAAGCGGCGCGCCCCGACTTGTTCAAAAACACCGTGATGGTGGTAGATGCGCCACCCGGCACGCTTTATGAAGCGGAGCAGTTAGCGATGAATTTCGTCCGAATGCTGGATGCCAAGCCGATGCTGGCCGATGTCGCAGAGTCAGACGGCTTGATGACCACCGTACACTTACTGCCGCAGTTAACTTCTGCAGCGCTGCTGGCTGCCACGATCGACCAACCGGGGTGGGCAGAAGCCCGCAAGCTGGCGGGACGTCCGTTCGTGGGCGTGACCGGAGGCGTGGCCTATTTTGACGACCCCGCTTCTTTAAAGGAAGCGGCGCTTGCCAATAGACCAGCGGTTGTCCATGCACTGGATGTGATGATGGCATCTCTAAAAGGTATGCGCGATGAAATAGAAAAGGGGGACGAGGAAGGCTTAAAGGACCGGTTAGGTCAGGCCTTTGATGCGCGCGAGCGCTGGCTGGATGAACGCGGCGAGGCTGAATGGCTGAAGGAAGGCGGCGACGCCATGGATTTACCAGAGCTGGGCGAACAGATATTGCAAACGCTTTTTGGCAGCAGGATCATAGATCGAAATAAAAAGAAGAAGTAAAAGAGAAATCTACCAGACATTGGTAGGCGGTTGTCGCATGTCATTGCCAGTTTTATTATCTTATAGAGTTGTCTTGCTAAATCATTGGATTAGGAAAGATAACTGAAGGTATACTAAGTTCATTCAGAAGTAGTCTTTAGTGCTTCTAGCAATATGTATAGATGAACTAGGAGGAATGGAAAAATGGAAATTGTTTTTCAAAACAGGCGGGAAGATTTTGCGGCCTTTAATAATTATATGGTTAAAGATACTGAACAAGGTAAAACCCTAAGTGCACAAGCTTTCCGCCTTAAACAAATTTCGGTCATAATTGATACAATAGCGATAAGCGCGCTCATTT
>CAZPCR010000679.1:0-1537 GCA_964585035.1 uncultured Anaerolineaceae bacterium | reverse complement strand
CCAAACTCGGTTTTTTCGGAACCTGCCGTGCCAGGATGGATGAGGCACAAGTTCGGCTCCTGATGATATTTTTTACGATAATAATCGACAGCTTTTTCAATCCTGGTTTTTAAAGATACGTTTGGCGTGTTGTCGAACCATAACATTCCGATATGCATATCAGCCTCCTAATCTAAATTTGGCAGCCAAAAAGGCAACCAATCTCTGCTCTCGCGCATTGAAAATTGTGATCCGGCGATAAGATCACGAAAGAAAAGGTTGGTTGAACTAGTCAGTAATTGGGTATTTTTTTCGCCGGTTATATGGCCACATAAACGCGTCCTGAAGAATTCCAACCAGGGGTTGACGTCTAAGGAATGGGCGGCATCCAGGGTGACAATCGGCCAGATCCGTCGTGTAGGGCCGCGTAAAAGCAACCACCGGAATATCTGATGAATCTCCTTATCCGCGGTTAATGCCTCCAGCCCATCTACAAGCAGCAAAATGAATTGCTTATCGTGTTTGTTGTTATGCGCCCATTCAACCAGAGAATCCAGGTAGTTTGTTGTCAACGGTTGGTTGAAGGATAAGATGCCTTCGCAATTCGCTGATTGATCCAATCCCTCCCAATCCCGTATTTTCTCCGTCACGACGGCGAATCTAATGTTTTCTGGATCGTGACGCTGGTCAATAGCTTGGGCAATAATTTGAAGAAGCTTCGTTTTTCCGCTACCCGGATCACCGGCGATCAAAACCGGCCCTGGAACCGGATCCCGTAAATTTAAAAGTACCGGTAAACTATCATTTGCAACGCCCAGGAATAAAGCCTCAAGGGGCAGGGGTGTATAATCATGCAATACGCTGCTCAGATTTGGCAGAGCAGCCGCGGGGTTTGCATGCGCTGCATGAATCTCAGGGATCAACTCAGCCATAGTTTCAAATGTCAAAGTAGAACGATTGGTATCATTCATAAGATTCACCTCTAACTGAACATTTGTTCTAATTATATTCACTTTATCTTCGATGTCAAGAGGCATGAGTAAAGATCGTTTATTTAGCCGAAAACATTGACGCAGGCTTTGAATTTGGTATAATCTGCCTGCTTAATTGCCGACGTAGCTCAATCGGCAGAGCACCCGCCTTGTAAGCGGGCGGTTACGAGTTCGATTCTCGTCGTCGGCTCTACATGTTGGTCCGTTAGTCGGTTCGTCTCTTTGTTATCCTATTAATGGAAGGGGCGAAGCGACTAGTAGACAAACAAATTACTAGTTAAATCCGGGCGGTTACCCAAGTGGCCAAAGGGGACTGACTGTAAATCAGTTGTCAGAAGACTTCGGAGGTTCGAATCCTTCACCGCCCACAACCGGCATGGCCGGAGCCAGCAAGTCAGGCCCATGTAGCTCAGTCGGTAGAGCACACCCTTGGTAAGGGTGTGGTCGTGGGTTCAATTCCCACCATGGGCTCTATTGCTGTACAATGCCTTTGTATAAAAGGAGATGGAAGAATGGCGAAGCAGAAATTTGAGAGGAACAAACCGCATCTGAATGTAGGGACGATG
>CAZPCR010000678.1:0-1539 GCA_964585035.1 uncultured Anaerolineaceae bacterium | reverse complement strand
GCAAGCGGGATTGCCGTGGGGCGCGCCGTGTGGCAGGAAGCAGTCATGCTGAATGCCAATGACCGGATCAATTTCCTGTCCAATACGGCACGCGAAAGAATGTCGCGCCTCAGCTCTTTATGTTATGCGCTTGGCAGACCTTACACCGATTTCTATACTGCCGACGCACCATTCGGCTGGCATAAAACATACTAATGTTCGATATCCTGGTAGCGGGTGAGATCAACCCTGATCTGATTCTCTCGGGGAATGTCATACTTGAATTCGGGCAGGTCGAAAAGATTGTCGATTCTGCCGTGTTTACCATCGGTTCGTCGTCTGCCATCTTTGCCTGCGGCGCAGCGCGGCTGGGGCTTAATGTCGCTTTTATAGGCATATGTGGGGAGGATGTCTTTGGGCGTTTCATGCTTGACGAAATACAAAAGAGGGGCGTGAATGTGGACAATATTATCGTGCGAGCAGACCGACCGACAGGGATCTGTGTAATTCTAAATCAGGGTTCGGACAGGGCGATCCTGACCCATCTGGGATCGATCCCCGATCTACGATCTTCAGACATCCCCGATGGATTACTCCTGCAATCCCGTCACCTGCATGTAGCTTCTTATTTTTTACAAACAAACCTTCATCCCGGGCTGCCTGCTTTATTTCAACACGCCCATTCGCTCGGGCTGACAACTTCACTTGACGCAAATTACGACCCGTCTGAAAAATGGTCCGGATTTGATGAGTTGCTTTCAGCCACAGATATTTTTCTCCCGAATAAGACGGAAGCGCTTTCGATCACCCAGATCGAAGATGTGGAATCTGCTGCTAAACAGCTTGCGGAAAAAAGCGAACTCGTCACTATCAAACTTGGCTCTGAGGGGGCATTGGCTTGCAAGCAAGATAAAATCATCCATACAAAATCCCTTGAGGTAAATGTAGTGGATGCTGTCGGGGCAGGCGACTCTTTCGATGCGGGGTTCATATTTGGCTACCTAAATAAATGGCCGTTGGAAAGGTCTCTGCGACTGGCTTGCGTGTGTGGCGCCCTATCCACGCAACGAGCTGGAGGAACCGATGGCCAGCCAACCCTGGACGAAGCAATGAAGTATGTGCCTTTATAAAATCATCAGTGCTCAAAAGCGTGGGGAGGCAAAAGGTTTACCTTCAATTTGTTTTGCGCACCCATGGGTATTGAAAGCTGCCATGCAGTGAAATGCTGGCGTCTTGTTGATCGAATCCACATGTAACCAGGGTAATCAATATGGGGGATACACAAGTATTGTCCTGGTTGAGTTCTTCCGTTATGTGCGAAGGATTGCCGAGAAAAACAACTTTCCATCCAGAACATAGTTGAAGAGATCGTCGGACGCAACTATTCGAATAAGCGGCAAAAGGGGAAGAAGCCGCTATCCTCCGAGCACTTCTCAGCGTCTTCATTCGGTCTAACAGCCCCTGTTCCAAAACCTATCCACTTGACCAGGTTAATCCTCTCCCTTTGGGAGGGGATTTTTTTCTGCACAAAGGCTAATATGGAAATGTACGTATTCAACT
>CAZPCR010000677.1:0-1542 GCA_964585035.1 uncultured Anaerolineaceae bacterium | reverse complement strand
ATATCTCGGAGAAGCCAAACGCTTGAACTTCTCTGAGGCCGAGATCCGTCAAATGTTGCGAGACCAGATGAAATCCTGGAAAGAAACACAAACGAACGGAATTGAATAACTTAAAGGAGAATGTAAACATGCAACCGAAGTTTATTAAATCACTGGTCGATAAAAAAACAGCCGCCCGTGTCGCTCAGCATATCTCGTCGGTCGGCATAACCCTGTTCGTCATATTTTTACTTGTTGCAGTGCTTGGTTCGAACTTTTTAAAAGGACGTGCATCTGATAACACGATTGGGTTCTGGATTGTGGCCTGGATGCTTATCGCATTCTATATGTTGTTTGCGGCAAAGGTCGCCTCCCAATGGGAAAAGGTCATCGTGCTCCGCCTTGGTAAATTCCAGGGGTTGAAAGGTCCCGGCTTGTTCTGGATCATACCGATCATCGATTCAACCGCCGCCTGGATCGACCATCGCGTGAATGTAACGCCGTTCTCCGCCGAAAAAACATTGACTAAGGATACCGTACCAGTCGACGTGGATGCCGTGCTTTTCTGGGTGGTATGGGACGCCGAGAAGGCTGCACTGGAAGTCGCCGATTACAATTCGGCCATTGGCTGGGCCGCTCAAACAGCCCTGCGCGATATCATCGGCCGCATGATGCTGGCAGACATCCTCGTTGGGCGCAGTTCCATCGATGCCGAGCTGCAGCGCATCATTGACGAGCGCACCACGCCCTGGGGTGTCACCGTTAGCTCTGTAGAGATCCGGGATATAGTCATCCCGCAGGACCTGGAAGATGCCATGTCCCGCCAGGCGCAGGCCGAGCGTGAACGTCAGGCGCGCGTTATCCTGGGTGAATCCGAGAGACAGATCGCCAATTCGTTTGCCGAAGCCTCCAAATCGTACATCGATAACCCCACCGCGTTGCATCTGCGCGCCATGAACATGCTCTTTGAAGGCCTCAAGGAAAAAGGCGCCCTGGTCATTGTGCCCTCCTCCGCCGTGGAGACCATGAACCTGGGCGGGTTAAGCGGCATGGTCGCCATGGCTCAGAACAACGCACCTAAAAAAGAATGAAAGATGGCAAGCCAGAGACCTTTGGGCAAGGTGGCTTTCGCGAAGCACCCCGTAGCGCAGTGGAGGGGCAAGCTGCCATCACCCACTTCGGCGAGCGCGAAGTCAGTCGCCGAAGCATATGAGCCTCAATAGGTGCAGGTGTTCTCGGAGACCCTGTGTTCTTCAGGGTAGTAGATGCCGAGAGTTCTACTCGGCGTCCTGCCTGCCGAAGCAACTTTCAACCTCCGGACGAGGCGGTCACGTCTTATTGCTGGCATAGTTGGACCTTTATAAGTGATTACTGATGACAAGAGATAATACGAATACTCACATCTCATTCTCCTATTGGCTTCGGCGTGCTTCGGGAAGCTGGATCATTTGGCTGATCGCCTTGGTTCAGTTCATCCTACACCTGTGGGCAAACTCGCATGACAACTTCTTCCGCGACGAGCTTTACTATATGGCCGCCGCGCAGCACCTCAGCGCTGGTTAC
>CAZPCR010000676.1:0-1545 GCA_964585035.1 uncultured Anaerolineaceae bacterium | reverse complement strand
CCTGTTCCTGCTCGGATGGCGTTTCCTGGGCGGACAGCGTTTCGCGTTCCGCACCGCCTTTGCCGTCATCGCTTATTCACTGGTCGTTGACCTGCTCCCCACCCTTCATGGATTTCCCGTCAACGGCATCACCGACGACATCCTTCTCAATTCGCTCTACGGAGCGGTCGTCAGCGGCATCGGGTATGGACTGGTCTATCGCGCCGGCGGCACCAGCGGCGGATCGGACGTCCTGGCCCGCATCCTCAACCACTACCGCAGCGTCCCCATGACGCAAAGCTATCTCATGGTCGATTCCCTTGTCGTTCTCTCGGCCGGATTCGTCTTCGGCTGGAAGCAGGCCCTGTATGCCATCATCTCGTTATATGTTAGCGGCATCGTTTCCGAGAACGTCCTCGAAGGCCCCGGCACCGTGCGGACCGCCATGGTCGTCACCAGCCAGGCCAAAGCGATCTCCAACCGCGTGCTCGAAGAAATGCAACGCGGCGTGACCATCTTACAGGGCGTCGGCGCGTATACGGGCACCGAGCGGCCCGTGATCTACTGCGTGATCACGCGTTCGGAAGTGACGCAGTTGAAATCCATCGTCCACGATATCGATCCGCAGGCGTTTATCGTCATCGGCCAGGCGCACGAGGCCTTCGGCGAAGGTTTCAAGCCGTTGAAGAAATTAATGTAGGGGCGACCCATGGGTCGCCCTTTTGGTCGCATCCCGTTGGGGCGCATCATAGCGTAGCGTATCCCGTGGGTGATGCGCCCGTATCCTGCGGATAGCGTAGCGTATATCGCCGACCGGTTTTTGTACGTGACCGTTTCCTGTTGGGGCATATCCGTTCGTGCGCACCCTGTAGGGGCGCTGCTTTGCTGCGCCCGTATCCTATGGATGATATTGCAAACCAATTTTCCGATCCCACCTCCAGCGCAGCCCAGTAACCGGCATCCGAGCCGGCATCGATATTATCCAACTCCGTTTCAATGGCCCAATCGCCATCTCCCAGGTCAGGGCTAGGACATTTCTAATTGGCGAATCCTTTCCATGGGTTATAGGAATCTTGTTTCATTAAAGTTTCTATGAGGCCGGGTAAATCAATCTCTACCTGTTCGACCAACATATTCCTGGGCAATTTTCCACCATGGTCATGAACTTGTGTACATAGATCACCACCAAATAAATATAGACCAGTCGTACTTTATTCCTTCCATAATATTATTCTTTTGTTTTTTTAGGTAGGGTTTGACATGCGGTGTCAGAGGGTGCACAAAGGAGCAAATCTCTGGAAAGAATCATGGGCATGACTAAACAGCAGGCATTCAGTCGTCCGCCCTGGGAGCGGATGATGCGGTTTCACAACCTGATCAAGGAGGAATCTTTTCCCAATTGCTCCAAACTGGCCAGGGAGTTTGAGGTAACCGTGCGCACCGTCATGCGCGACGTGGACTTCATGCGCGACCGGCTGATGCTGCCCATCGAATTCGACAGCCACCGCAACGGCTATTATTACACGGAGCCAGTGGACCAGTTTCCGCAGTTGCCATTCTCCGAGG
>CAZPCR010000675.1:0-1555 GCA_964585035.1 uncultured Anaerolineaceae bacterium | reverse complement strand
GCAAGGAGAACTTTGCCGACGTACGCCGCCTTTACCGTTACATCTGGGTGCTCTATGGCCTGGCGATGGTCGTTTTCGGCGCACAGCAAACGCTGAGATTCCTTTTTTATGTACCTTCGGACGTGCTTGGAAACATTGGAAGTGAGACACTAGTCAATGGGATCGCTTTATTAGTTGTCGGGACTCCTCTTTGGATATTTTCATGGCGAATTGTTCAGAATTCCCTGGTGGAGGAAAGCGAAAAAGACTCAAACCTGCGTCTCGGCATCCTTTACCTGCTGGCCCTGGGCGGAGTTGTTACGGTGCTGACGACCACGGCGATCGTGGTGGACACCCTGCTCAGAAAGCTGCTCGGCGCAGATATAACTACCACAGACCTTATTCACCAGCTTGGTGCCCCGATTTCGATAGGCGTGCCGCTGGGAGCGGTGTGGGCATATTACGGCCATTGGCTAAACCGACAGATTGAATCAATACCCGACCCGGTACGTCAGGCGGGTATGAAGCGACTTTATTTCTACATCCTGTCCGCATTGGGATTAGGCGGGGCGTTTATCGGCGTGGCCATGCTGATCAAATTCATCATTGATCTGACCACGGGCAGGTCGTTAACCCTGGACGATGCACTTCGCTCGAACCTGACAGGCGCCATTTCGTTGATCGCAGCTTGGCTGCCGCTGTGGCTATTTACCTGGCGGCCTATGCAAGCCAGCGCGTTTGCCTTGGACGATACGGGGGAGCACGCGCGGCGTTCGATCATTCGCAAAGTCTATCTTTATCTGGCGTTGTTCACAGGTGTGATCGGAGGAATGATCGCGGCAGTGGGACTGGTCTTTGTATTGCTGCAGGCCGTATTAAAGGGCAGCACAGACAGCACCTTCCTACCCACGGTCCTGAACGATCTGCAACTGCTGGTTTTGTTCGTCATCCTGCTGGTCTACCACCTGACGACCCTGCGCCGCGATGGCCGGTTTACGGCCAATGCCCTGGCCAGGAAGCAAAGCGAATTCAAAGTGCTGGTGGCGGACTCGGGCGATGGATTTGGAGAATCGGTCATGGCTGAAATCGCCAGGCTGGCACCGGGGGTACCTGTCACGGTCGCAACGAAGATGCCCGACATCGAAGGAGCGATGCCATTCAATGCGATGGTCATGAGCGGGAGTCAGGCCGTGAATGCTCCCGATTGGACCCGGTCATTCAGCGGGAATCGCATCATCGTACCGAATGAATCGAAGGACCTAATCTGGGCCGGAGGGGTCAGCATGCGAGCCACCCAACAAGCTGCGCAGATCGTGCGCCAATTAGCGGAAGGAGAGGAACTCCATCAACAAACCGGCATCCAGTCAGGCTGGATGCTGGTGGTGTATATTGCAGCCGCCCTGTTCGGTTTGCAATTCTTATTTGGGATCGTGGTATTGGTGTTCTCTGCTTTCGTCCATTAATGGACGAACCGGCACACATAAGAAATCTTTCTGTTGAGAAGGAATAATAACCATCGAACAAATTGGATGGGAATAAATATAATGATATACTTCGCTCATCATGCGAAACAAGA
>CAZPCR010000674.1:0-1557 GCA_964585035.1 uncultured Anaerolineaceae bacterium | reverse complement strand
TTTCGGTTCTCGAAGATGTCGGGATCTTTTCCTGCCGCGTAGACTCGCAGTGACAGATACGGAGGGTATTCGTTCCTCCAAAAAATTATCCATTTTCTACTCAAAATTATTTACGGACCTCCGAGGTCTTCGCGTAGCACCCCGTAGGGGCAGAAACCTCGAAGGTCTGGCCGCGTCTTCAATTCACTGGGCTGGGAGATTTTCGCCAACCTGCGGGTCGGCCAGCGCGGTTGGTCGCGAAGGATCGCACTGAAGCTGATTGAGCGAGCGTAACAATATTATTGTGATAATATTACTCTGAAATTTTAATATTTCTCATTCGGGCACAATCACTGAGAGGCGGATTTATGAAATACCTGAGAAACGCTCTTTATCTCGGATTCATGCTGTTGATGTTGCTCGCAGCCTGCGGACCGGCAACCCCCACGCCGGGCGGCAATGGGCCGATCAATAACAAACCCAATCCCTTCCCGAATGTAATTGTATCCGTGGTGCCTCCGGTTTTAGTGCCCGCGTGCACTCCGCCTGATGTGAAAGTCTCTGCCACCTCTTATTGCGCCAATCAAGTCAAAGGGTTAGGTGGCGCCAAGCTGGTCGACAGCACAATGAATCCTGTGATCGCTTTCTGGGTTGACGTCAACAATAACATGCAGTGCACACCGAACGCCGATTTCACTCAAAATATCTGCATAGGGACACAAGGCGCACAAAGGCAATATATTGACTGCACTGTCTGCGGAGCAGCGACATCGGCTAAATCATACGGTGATTATAAGTGTGCCAACGGAACAATCCTGGATAAATACGGCTGGTGTGATATTGACCCCAATGGGGATTGGTCCGTTTGTGCTCCGGGGTCACATTACAGCAACCAGGCGCAAAATTGTGTCGATAATATGACTGGGAAATCCGCCGTATCTGAGATGTGCCCGCCCGGTTATCCATACCTGCTCGCCGATGGATATTGCCTGGCTCATCCATACCCTGCAGAAGTATTTAACTGCCAGTACACTACAGTCCAACTGGGCGCGTGTGTGGCACTCAATAAAGTACCAAACGTTGTCGCATTCTGCCAGAATAATGCAGCCAATATCGGTGGGGCGAATATTACAGTCCCTGCCGGTAGCAACCTGACGGTCGATGTCAGGGGTAACCACCTGGATAGCTGCACGCCGGGCACCACACAACCGGATGGTACGCAGCTCTTCACCTGCCTGGGAACAAGCGGGATGACGTTCAACGCACAACTCTGTACCGACCCGGCATCCTGTACGACCTACAAGGAAAGCCTGGGTACTTGTAACGGTAAGAGTAATCCGGGTTCGGGTCCATGTGTTATGGATTCTACTGGGGCATGCAAATAATCACGGCATCCCATAAATACTGTTTCCATAAAGCGAAACAATGATCTGTAATCCGAGGTAGAAGAAAATTATGAAGTAACCCGATTTTCCGGGCTAGGGGCGTATGGTTGGTCCCAAGACCAGGGCATAGATGGCTGTCAGGATGCCCGCCTACACGATCCACCACCAACTGCGCTGGAAGATCAGGCCGGGT
>CAZPCR010000673.1:0-1559 GCA_964585035.1 uncultured Anaerolineaceae bacterium | reverse complement strand
ACCGGCTTCGCCGCTCTCTAGCATTTATTTAGTTGTAGTTGGATTGTATGCCGCACATCGGGAAACGTCAATGCGTGATTGTTTCAAAGTTGGTAAAGAGGGGTATAAAAGCAATTCCGGGGCAACGGATCAGGTTGTCCCGGAAATTCAAACGAAAGGCGTACGCAGAATATGCGCCTCAAATTAATTTTACCAGTGGTGGATCCGGATCAATGCGAAGAACCGCAGCAATGTGCGGATGCGAAGTGTAGGGGGAGCCATTTTTTGCCTTGGCAGATGGTGAAGAAGAATGTGCGAGACAGCGAGTATGAAGAAGTGACGGCCCGGCGATATAAATGTTTGCGCTGTGGGCGGACGTTTCGAGTGTATCCCCAAGGCGTACAGAAAGGACAGGTCTCGCAACGTGTCAAAGGCATGGCAGTCATGTTATATCTACTGGGGTTGAGTTACGGTGCGGTGGAGTTGATGTTAGAAGCCCTGGGCGTGTACCTGAGCAAGAGCAGTGTGTATCGCGCGGTGCAAATGACAGCGGAAGCCGTGCCAGGTATGAAGCGCACGGAGCTGATGAAAGGCTACCAGACGAGAGCATTGGGGGCGGACTTGACGAGCGTGAAATGCAAAGGGCAGTGGCTGCCGATTGGCGTCGTCGTTGATCCTATCAACGGCTTGGTGTTGAGTATTGACCATCTGGACGGAGAAGATGCCCAGACCCTGAAAGCCTGGATTGAGCCTATGGCGGATCAGGTGGGAGCACATACTTTAGTGACCGATGACGCCGATGCCTTCAAACAGGTAGCCAACGAAAGCGGTTTAGACCAACAAGTTTGCAAGAGCCATGTGGTCCGCAATACTGAAGAGTTGATTGCTGGTCTCAGTCTAGCCATTGGGAGTGGACAGGATCACTCTCTGGCAGAATTGCACATCGAAGCGGTTCAAGCCCTGGCGGATCTACATCGTATGGGAGAATTAATCCATTCCCGCCAGCCGGAGCAGCAAACTGAAGTGCAAGCTTTGTATGAACGTTACGCTGCCGCCACTCCTCCAAAAAAAGGAAAAACGGCCAGCAGCGCTTATCGTATGCGCAACTTGTTCCTAGATCGCTGGAACCTGTGGCCGCGCCTGACCTTTTATCGCATCTGGAAGGATTCAGACGGCCATCCGATTTTGGATGGTACAAACAATGCCGATGAACGGGCTATTGGTTGGTGGGTGAAAGAACGCTATCGTACGATGCGCACTTACAAGCGTGTGCGTTCCGTTCTAAATGTCAGTCGTCTCATTGCTCATTGTGGCAATCACCTTGCACAGGGATTGAACTTGGCCACTCTGCTCGCTTGACCATCCCCCGCTCAACGGTTATCTCCGCCTGTCCGTTGTTCCCTCTTTTACCAATTTTGGAACAGTCACACTTTAAGAAATTATAATATTTCGCATGTGATATACGGCGAAAGGGAGCGCTCCTAGGCGGTTTTAACTTTATGATTTTATTGAACGAAGTGTTTGATCTTCAGACAATGTCTTAGAATATTTGCAGGCGCACATATCTTATCTTTTTATCG
>CAZPCR010000672.1:0-1565 GCA_964585035.1 uncultured Anaerolineaceae bacterium | reverse complement strand
TTGATAGCACCATCGTCATTCTCGGCCTGCCCGATATGATGGTCAAGCTGCATGCAGACCTGATCTCGATGATCTGGGTCATCATGGGATATATCCTCGTCAGCACAGTCTTTCTTCTCACATTTGGCCGGGTAGCCGATATGTTCGGCCGTGTACGCATGTACAACCTCGGCTTCGTCATCTTCACGGTCGGCTCGGCCTTGTGCGGTTTCTCCGCCAACGCCACCGAGCTGATCATCTTCCGTCTCATCCAGGGCAGTGGCGCGGCCATGATGGTGGTTAATAGCGTGGCGCTGATCACCGAGGTCTTCCCAGCCAACGAACGTGGCAAGGCGCTTGGCCTCAACGCCATCACTTTTTCCTTCGGCGGCGTGGCGGGGCCCATCCTGGGTGGCATCATCCTGACCATTGCCGACTGGCGCTGGATCTTCTTCATCAACGTACCGGTCGGTTTGATCGGCGCGATCTGGGGATATCGCGTTCTGCGTGAAATGTCCGTCCGCAAAAAAGGTGAACGTTTCGATGGGGTCGGCGCGTTCAGCTTCAGCCTCGGTCTGACCGCCCTGCTGATCGCTCTCACTCTCGGTATTCAGTACAGTTTCACATCAACTCCCATTGTCGTGCTCTTTTGCGTATTCCTCGTCGGTCTGGCATTTTTCCTGTGGTGGGAACGTCGCGCCGAGAACCCCGTGCTCGATCTATCCCTTTTTAAAAACCGCGTTTACAACTTCTCCGTGTTGTCCGCCATGATCCAATCGCTTGGCCTCTTTGCCGTAAATTTCCTGATCGTGTTCTATTTGCAGGGCGTCCTCGGCTATGACCCGTTGAAGGCCGCGCTTCTGCTTATCCCGCTGCCGGTAATGGTGGCGATCGTCGCTCCGTTCGCTGGAAACTTATCCGACCATGTGGGTGCTCGTATCCCTGCCACGATAGGGCTTCTCATTCAAGCCGCGGCTCTCGCCTGGTTCCTGCGTCTTACACCCGCCATGCCCTACTGGCAGATCGGTATCGGTCTGGGAGTGATGGGTATCGGCGGCGGCCTTTTCTTCCCGCCCAACACCAGCGCTGCCATGAATGCTGCACCGAAGAACCGTCTCGGTATCGCCTCCGGTACACTCGCAACTTTGCGCCAGGCCGGTATGGTGACCAGCTTCGCATTGTCCCTGGCGGTCGCCGCCAGCAGCCTGCCGCGTGATGTAATGATGCAGTTATTCGTCGGCAACAACGTCGCGCTTGGCTCCGCCCCCATGTTGGCCTTCGTGACCGGCATGCACAGCGCCTTCCTGGTTTCCATGATATTGCTTTTTATCGCCGCCGGTGTCTCCTTCGTGCGCGGCAAGGAAGACCGCAGCGCCCTGGCCGCAGGGACTGTCGGACGGGCTTCGGAAACTTTCGTCGAATAAATTCACCGTAAGTTAAGTGAGTTATGAACGCTGAGCCTCCTTTCAAAAGGAGGCTCAGCGTTTTCCATGAGGTCACCCAATATTATGACCGGGTCCATCCTGAAATCGAGTTGCTACAACTTAAGCAGGTGACTGCCTTGTAACACTCCTCGGACCAGGAGG
>CAZPCR010000671.1:0-1572 GCA_964585035.1 uncultured Anaerolineaceae bacterium | reverse complement strand
AACAGTTTGATGGAAGCCTGCCTTATTGGACTTTCCAGCAGGTTGAAAATGGCCATCCGGCTTCAGATCCAAATGTGGAAAATGGATTCCTCGTCTTCGACCTGACCGGCCCCAATCAATGGATTTATGCACTTTACAACACACCGACTTATGGAGATGTCCGCGTGGACGCCCAGGCCGATCTTCCCACAGCAGGGACCGGCGCCTTTGGGATCGTCTGCCGTTATAGTGAAGAGCAGGGCTGGTATGAGTTCAATATCTATACCGACCGAACCTACGTGCTGCTGTTTGGTCAATGGCTCGCACAGGGAGTTGCCCGGTATACGCCTATATTTCGTAACGGATCGGAGAAGATCAAAACCGATGCCAATCAGATAAGCCTATTGTGCCAGGGCAATACCATCACCCCCTTCATTAACGGCGTGCAAATGCGCAGTTGGCAGGATAATAAGTTTGGTCTGAAAACCGGGAAGATTGGGATTTCGGCAGCATCGTTCGGGAATGGCCCGTTCACGATTGCTTATGATAGGCTGGAGGTAAGTCAACCATAAATCGAGTTCCAGGTATGTATTGGATGGCTTATCGGCTTAAGAGATAAGTTATCGGAATTTTATCGAAGTTATCTTAATAGAACTGTCTCCTTATAATAATGGGATGCCGCTTATTGCATCGCACTTTGAATCATGCTATATTAATTTTACGGGCTTATCCAGACGGTATATTATTTAATTGGGATGGGAAATCATGTCTGAGTGGAGGATACGATGAAACACAAATCAGTCAAACTATTCGTGATTTTTCTTTGTATTGCTATGGTTCAAGGCGCGTGCGGTTTTTCCCTGGGAGGTGGAAATGATGTAATCCCACCTACAACTACGATTAAGCCTGCCGAGGTTCTTCAGCCTACTCCAACAACTGTCGCTGTTAAAGATAAGTATTTCCAGGAAGACTTCAATGACGATCTCAGCAGCTGGTCGCAATTTCTTGTGAATGGATCCAAGGTGGCCAAGGGCGGCAACCCCTCGCTGGCTGATGCCACCTTTGGCAAAATGACAGTCGGTGTCACGGACGGTTACCTGCTTTTCGACCTGGAGAGTGCCGGTCAATGGGCTTATGCGATGTATGACCCGGAGACCTATGACGATGTCCGTGTGGAAGCAAGCGCTGAGAATCGGGGTACCAACGAAAACAACGTCAGCCTGATCTGTCGCTATGATCCCACCGAAGGCTGGTATGAATTCAACATTGCCAACAGCGGCCTGTATGACATCTATTATGCCAAGGTCAAACAGGATAAAACAGTTGTATATTCCAGGCTTGCGAATGGCGGTTATACCAAGATCAAGACCGGGAAGGATACCAATCAATATGGTATTACTTGTCATGGAAAAACGTTGACGCTGACCATCAACAGCTTCGATGTAAAGACATACGATGAAAATCAATATGTCCTGAAAAAAGGCAAAATAGGTCTGTCTGTCTCGTCCTTTGCCAGTCTGCCAGCCAAAGTGGGGTTTGACTGGGTGAAGGTCAGCCAGCCTTAGCTCCATAATTCATCCTAAAGAGTCATCC
>CAZPCR010000670.1:0-1579 GCA_964585035.1 uncultured Anaerolineaceae bacterium | reverse complement strand
CGGTCCCTCACCTAATGACGTTATCGCCTACTCTCCAGTCTTGAACACAACAAAGATCAGGTTTATGAGGATACCCAGTATCGCGGCGAATACAATAGCCGGGATGCCGGATGGGAAAACGACGGGGATCACGAACGGGAAAAGACCGTTGGGAAGGGCGAGGTTGCCACCGATACCGGTTATCAGGATGATCGCGCCGATCGCCAGGTTCTTTGGATCGAACAGGTTGACCTTTTCAGACTGGATGAGAGCAATACCCTGCATACCGATGATCCCGAAAAGGTAGATCCCCAATCCACCCTGCACGGCCACCGGTAAAGTGTTCACCAGCGCCGCCAGTTTTCCAACAAAGCCAAGCAACAGGGCAATGACGCCGGCCGCCATCAAAACCGGTACGGAGTAATTCCGCGTGATGGCCATCAGGCTGTTGCACTCCCCATAACTAGTACCGGCCGTGCCCCCGAGCAACCCTGAAACCAGGTCATCTGCCCCATCCGCGACCAGGTTGAGGCCGATCAGACTTTTTATATTGAACGGCTTGCGCCCCAATTCACCCGCCAGCTCGTCGACATACAGGCTGATCTGGTAAAGATGGGCCGTTGCCTCCGGCACCGTAGCCAGTGCGATCAGTGAAATACTAATGGCAACTCCCCATGCGTTCGGATCTCCAAAGGCCGGCAAGGTGATATGCGGCAGGCGCAGCCAACCTTCCGCGGCAACACGGCTGAAATCCACCAGTCCGAACGGGATCGCAACCAGGTAGCCGAACACCGCCCCTAACAAAATTGGCAACATCCCGATCAGGCCTTTCCCCTGAAGGTACACCGAGAATAAGATCGTGGCCACCAGGGTCAGGAAAGCGACCAGCCAGAACTTCCAGGCCAGTTCCGGGGCGACCCCAATCGACATGCCGCCGGCGTTGTTCAAGGCCGAACCGGCCAGGGCCACACCTATCACCATGGCCATGGAGCCCGTCACGATGGGAGGAAGCACCCGGTCCAGCGCTGCCTTGCCGGCACGCATGATCAACAAACCGATCAGGATCTCAAGGATGGCCGTGCCGATAATGCCCACCTGCACGATGCGCACGCCATCCGGGCAATAGACCTGGGCCGGGTCGTTGAAACAAACCGGCGCGAACTTGCTCATCACCGTGATGACGACCGCAATATAACTGAAACTAGAACCGTAATACATTGGTATCCTGCGCTTTGTGACCAACAGGGCCGTGATGGTGCCGAGGCCGCTTGTCAGCAATGTCACACCGACGTCGAACTTGGTCAGGATTGCGACCAATACGGTGGCCGTGAACATCGTCAGCACTTGCTGCAAGCCGAGTCCGAACAAGGCGCCGAAAGGCGGCGTATCGTCCGGCATATAACCAAAAACTTTTGCCGATTTAACGGGACCCGTCGCCGCTTCCGTCGTTTTTTGAATGGGTTTCTGAGATACGGCTGCGGTCGAGGGCTTCGACCCTTTGCGTACTTCCGATCTGGTTTTGCCGCCTGACTTACCCCGCGCGGTGCTCTCCGACTTGCTTTTTACTGCCATTGCATTCTCCTCTCAAGGTTAGTCTATG
>CAZPCR010000669.1:0-1584 GCA_964585035.1 uncultured Anaerolineaceae bacterium | reverse complement strand
GAGAGCGCCTAACTAGGTGTTCAGCCGCCAGTTGGCGGTCTAACAACTTATAGGCAGTCAAAAGATTAATTGATCATAAAATATATCACTTTTTCCAAACCGCGAAACATGATTGGCGCAAAGGATTGAAGTGATCGCAGGGGAAAATAATTAGCAAATCTTTGTCTCCTAAATTAAAAGTCAATTTACTAATACCCAAACCCCACTCATGCCGATGCAATTTTGGATCGCCTGATTCACAACGCGTTTAGGCTTAACCTGACCGGAGATTCTCAAAGAAAGTTGCGATCTTCTATCCCCATGCCGTCCACTTGATTTATAATGCTCCAACCAGCGTCGCTTCGCTCAGCCGCTGGACAGCATGACCGGATTCAGTGGACGACTTCACCGGAATGCGCATCTTGGCATTGCAACCTGTCTCCATTCTCCAATCCTAACTCAAAAACCGGATTGGTTATCGGGGGGTAGGTCAGCATCATTCCACTTCGTCAAGGCTAGATTCATCTGACTGACTGCTCAGAAGCTTAATCCTTCAGAGGACATAAAGCAAGCCAAAAAATATTGATACCTCGATCTCGCGGCGCGGTTCATTGAAAACTTCAAAAAGTTTGAAACTCAGTCAAACAAAGAAATTGTTGACGCTGGCCCTCACATCTGAACTAATAGACCTTAGCGTATCTAATGAACCCGTTGCAAACCTACGGGAAGGCCTTTACTGACTTTTGTGTAATTCTGCCCAGTTTTATTGCCATAAAATCAGTTGGGGATAGCCCAATGATATTTTTAAAGTCATTGATTAGATGAGATTGAGTGCTATAACCAAGGTCGGCAGCAAGGTGCGCCCAGGGGATTTCCTCTTCACTATCGACTGAGCGCAGGATTTTAATCAGGCGCGCACGCATAATAATCCACTTCAACCCAACGCCAACGTAAGAACGGAAAAGAGCCTGCACAGAGCGTTCGCTCTTGTTATATTTAGAGGCCAGCTGTTTAACAGTCGCAGGGCTTTCATCTACATCTAGGTTTTTAATAATGCCATTAATTAGGATAATATTTTCATTCAGTACTGGCCGATAAAGCATTAAGAAATTATCCAATTTATTAACAATCTCATTACCCCGCCAATAATTAAGTAGGTCTTCAGTGAATTGCTCATTGAAGTGGGGGAAATAATTTTTAATTGGCGTACGAGTGTCAACGAGGGCTGCCATATCGGTTTTCGGACAAAAAGCACGCAATCCGGCCGGTTTAAAGATAACTCTGATCTTTGTGTCCCCTGCCATAGAACGGTGCTCAATTCTTTTGGTGGTGATCCCGAAGAGCAATGATTTTTTATGACTGAACATCAGGCTAGCTGTAGGAACTTGAAGTACTTGAGTGAACTGCAACTCATGTCCAGGCGGTATTTTTGGTTCAAAGATACTGTAATACGCAACGAATGGTTCTAAATCGGCAGAGGGTTCATACATCTGAAAGTCGTAATACTGTTTGAAATTATGCAACTTAAAATTACCTACCACAGGATAGGGAAATTCCGGGATTGATTCTGCGGTTTTTTGCAATACAACGACATCCATCAGCATT
>CAZPCR010000668.1:0-1596 GCA_964585035.1 uncultured Anaerolineaceae bacterium | reverse complement strand
TTGAAGTGTCCTTACTTTCCATATGCCCTCCCGAGTATATTTAAGGTGCCACTTTCTATTATATTCTTGAACAAACTCGAGGAAACCTAATAAAATTGTTGGTTTTTATGCTTCAAATTGTGCCCCGCTGTCTTTCATGACGATGCTAATATGTTGGAGTAGACTGTTGCTTGTGGACTTTTATTCGTGAATAGTTCCTGACAAGTAAATTGTAACAAATGAGCCAATGAGATACTCCGCCCCATGCGTGTCATAGAGTAGATGACCTGGGTATCGGAAGGTATGAAAAGTAGGGTTTGGGAATCAGGAATCAGTTGGCTAATTTTACCAGTTATGAGAAACTCCCCGAGAATTTCGCGAAGCATCCTATAATAACAAAATCTCGGAAGTCCGTATTTAAGGTTAAAACTTGTATAAAGTGAAATTATTGCTCACAGGTTATGAATCGAATTCACCGGCTTTGGTGCCGTTCACATACACACTGTAATGACCTTTTGGATAACTGCCGAGGATCACGTTGGTTTGAATGGGTGCCCTTAGATTCGCTAATGTACAGGGTTTATCTTTTTCACGAACGGCATATGCGCTGACATTGATCTGGTTCTTCGCGTCGGGTTGGCTCACTGTAACACGCAATTGATCACAAGCTGCCTCCTTGTAAAATGAGAAACCTAAAAACACTGATTCCTGAGGCTGCTCAAGATTCAGAAAGGCGGAATTGACCAGCACGTCGCTCAGAGCCATGGCGTTATCGCCAGCCTGCGGCGCAAACGGGTTATCGGGTGGAACCAGTGTTGGCGCCGGTGTGGCACCGGGACCACAGGCTGTGAACAGCAGGGAAGTGAGTATGAATAGGAAAATATGATTAAATGATCTCATTCTTTTCTCCATTTGATCATTTGGAGCAAAGATACTTAATATTCGTTAAATTGTACCAGTTGTTTTGCTTCGAAGATAATTAAGTGATATTAAATATTTTGTATGGGATAAAGTCGCTTTGTGGATATCGATCTCCAGGTTCGAGCAGCTTCGTCCAATGGATAATTAAAATAAATAAATGCTTATGGAAATGTACGACCAGGCAAATTGCAGTAATAACGATTTTGAGTTTAAAGAGTGATTTAAGAACAAAGATGCTTAATTACCAGCTCTTCTCCTTTAGAAAATAATATCTCCGAAATTAGAAAACCTCGGAGATATTATTTTTGGGGCTTCACGATTAAAACATCAATCTGAATTATCTCCTAGCACGTGATCTTATAAGTCGCCGTTGTATCCATGCCACTCAAGTCCATGCCGTCGATGAATAATTGTACGTGGTAGGTGCCCGCGGTAAGAGGAGGTGAAAAGCTACCTGATACATTCCTTGACCCGGCGCCGAGAAATTTTACGCCCTGGCTGGGAAGCGAACCATTCTGGTCGGTTTCGAAGTGGTATTGTAATTTGATGGCTCCGCTCGTGGTTATGGTGGCACTGATCGTGGAAGGCTGGATCGGCCCCATGCATCCGCCGACATGGATCGTAGTGGGACTCACCGATACTGACACATCCGTTACGACGACCGCAGCTGGGACTGCTGTAGGTATAACAACGGTG
>CAZPCR010000667.1:0-1597 GCA_964585035.1 uncultured Anaerolineaceae bacterium | reverse complement strand
CGGGACCTCACGGACCCGAACCGTGCGCTCTACCGGTCTGAGCCACGCCCCGAAAGCAGGACGCATTATAACTGTCGCATATGGTTTTGACAAGTTACCGCTAAATTAATTCCATTCTAGGGGTACAAATAAACCTTTATAACTTTCACGGAGACCTCTTATGGATTAAGCGTTATCTCCTGGCTGTAAATGTAAACCGGTCCCTTTAGAACGTTGTCTTCCTGATGGATAAAGAGACGCGCCTGGGTCGGACTACTGACTTTATACGGAAGTGTGGTGTCGATATTTTGTGGGTCAAGATTTTGAACGTTAAGTACCCGGGAGCTCATTAGCAGACCGGCGTCAGTTATCAGTTCCAGGATAACCTGCTGCTGGTTATAAGGGATATATTGCCCCTGGACTGACAATACGCCTCCGGAAACGTCGGCGTTGGGTCGAAGGTCCGGCAAGGTCACACGTTCATAGATCGCATTACCCGCTGGGTTTATCTGACTGGCACCGCTTGACAATAATAATACGCGCACGGAACTCAAGGACTGCAGGCGGCCCAACGTATCTTTGGTGCTGACCTGTATGACTCCAACCTCGGCAGCCGCGCGAATTTCAAATGGGACCTTCAACGATAGAAAATCACCAATCGGCTGGCCTTCCACTGGTCTGATAATGTCTGCAAGCAGACGCCCGTCCTCCCCAAATAAACTTACATCGATCTTCTTACTGTCGCCTGCCACAGCTAATATTTGGACTTCCAAAGGAGATGCAATTTTAGAGCCCGGACCGGGTTTATTTATCTGGATCGCAGCCAACGTGAATCCTGGTGGGGCTGTGGGCGTCTCCGACGGAGCAGGTGTAGGCGGGATAGATGTGGATGTTTGAGAAGGCACAATCGTAGGAGTAATCCCCGCTGAGACAGTCGCATTAATGGATTGAGCAGTGAGATATATGACGGTTGGCAAATAGCTGCTCGGAAAAGATGTGGGGGCTAAATTAGTTCCGGGGTATACGCAGCCTGTTAAAAAAACGGGAAGAAACGCGATGAGCAAACATTTTCGAAGCATGAGTTGACAACATAGACGCCCTCCGTATGAGGGCGTCCAGCTTTCCTTTTTATATGAGATTTACAACCCGTAGATTTCGGAGTATTTGGTCTCCAGGTAACGGACGTACGGTTCGGAGGTGATCTTTGAACCGGTCACCTTTTGGACGAGGACTTGTGGATCGTATTTCCGCCCGTGCCTGTGGATATTCGATCGCAGCCAGTCAAGTAGCGCATCGAATTTACCCTTGCGGATTTGTTCGTCGAGGTCCTTGATATCTTTGTTGATCTGCTCCCATAATTGTGCAGAGACCAAGTTGCCTAGAGCGTAGGTTGAGAAATAACCGATGGAACCGTAGGACCAATGAATATCTTGAAGGACACCCAGTGCATCATTGGGCGGGATAATACCGAGATATTCCTTCATCTTTAAATTCCAGATCTCGGGCAGGTCTTTTATTGCAACTTTGCCTTCGACCATAGCAATCTCAAGCTCCAGGCGGAGCATGATGTGAAGGTTATAGGTCGCTTCATCTGCGTTTACGCGAATGAGAGAAGGTT
>CAZPCR010000666.1:0-1608 GCA_964585035.1 uncultured Anaerolineaceae bacterium | reverse complement strand
TCAGGAATGCTGTAGTGGACGGCGAGCTTCAGGATCAGATTGGAAATCTGCAGGGCATCAGCCGTATCGAAGCGGTCAAAGGCTATCTCAATCTTTATTTTTTAACCTCCGAATACGCGCACCGGGTGGTAGATGAAGTTCTTGCTTTAGGCGCTGGTTTTGGACGCGGCGCTCCCAGGAACGAGAGGGTCATGGTGGAATACGCCCAGCCCAACACTCATCACTCGATCCATATCGGTCACGCTCGTACGACGCTCCTGGGAGAATCCCTGGCAAGAATTACGGAATTCGCCGGTTTCGAGACCATCCGCGCCACTTATCCAGGTGATATCGGCCTGGGCGTCATCACGGTTCTTTGGGCGTACGATAAATTTTACAAAGGACAGGAACCTCAGGGCATCCATGAGCGTGGACAATGGCTTTTGAAGATCTACGTGGAAGCCACGGCTATGCTTGAACCGAAGGAGAACGAGAGCGCGGAGGAAAAGACGAAACGAGAAGGCTACGACGCGGAACGCCGTGAGATGTACCGCAAATGGGATAACCGCGATAAATACGTACGCGACTTGTGGCTTAAAACGCGTGAATGGAGTCTCGATGAATTGCGCGACATCCTCGACATGTTGGATGTGAAGATGGATGTCTGGTTCTACGAGAGCGAAGTGGACGAGCCCTCTAAAGCCATTGTCGATGAACTAATCCAAAAAGGCATCGCGGAAGATGAACGCCCTCAGGGCGGTCCTGTGATCATTAAGATTGACGAGAAACTTGGGCTCGCAAAGGAAAAATATCGGACGGCGGTCATCCTACGCAGCGACGGTACCTCTCTATATTTAACCAAAGACCTGGCCCTGGCCAGGACCAAATTTGAGCAGTATCACGTCGATCGTTCGATCTACGTGGTGGATTTTCATCAGAACCTGCATTTCCAGCAGGCATTTAAGATCCTGGAAATGTGGGGTTTCCCGCAGGCGGCCAAATGTTTTCACCTGGCGTATGGTTTTATAAACATGCCTGAAGGCGGCATGTCCTCGCGGCGGGGGCGTGTAGTGCTCTTAATGGATGTGGTGAATGAAGCTGTCAAGCGCGTGCTGGCAGTTGAGTCGGAAAAGGCTCCCGACCTCTCCCCGGCGGAACGTGAGCGGGTCGCGAAACAGGTTGGGTTGGGCGCGCTGGCCTACTCGATCCTCTCCGTCGACAACGACAAAGACATTGTCTTCGAGATGGATTCAGCCTTGTCTTTTGACGGTCACACCGGGCCTTACATCCAAAATGCGCACGTACGCGCGAACAGTATTCTAAAGAAAGCACGGGTTGATAAGATGGTCGTGGAAGGCGGCTCATCCGGTTTTGATTCTGCCTCCAACCTGCCGATGGCATCCTTCGATTATGAATTAAGCACACATGAGATCCAGTTGATCGAATTGATTTCGAGCTTCCCCGATAGGGTCCAACAGGCCGCAAATGAATATCGTCCGCAAGTGATAGCATCTTATGCGTATGACCTTGCAAATGTGTTTCATTCGTTCTACCATGCAGTGCCTGTCATTCAAGCGGAAAACGCCGAAGTACGGGCGGCGCGCCTGCGGCTGGTTGCAGCGGCCAGGC
>CAZPCR010000665.1:0-1610 GCA_964585035.1 uncultured Anaerolineaceae bacterium | reverse complement strand
TCCGATAATATTGAGTAGAAAATGGCTGAGTTTTTGGAGGAACGAATACGAGAATAGGGAACAGGGATCGGATAATAAAGGATCAGGGAAGAAGATTTGGGCGATGAAGAGGAACGAATAACCTTACAAGGTGACCGGAGGGGAAAATGGTTGGAATAATTCAGTGTTGAAAGGTATGGATTGATGACAAGGTTGTTAGACATAATATATCCCTTCGACGATTCACATTGTCGACGTGGGTGACGGTAGCTTGCCCCTCCGCTCCGCTAAGGGATGCTACGCGAAAGCTACCTCACCTCATTATACAGAACTAATGTTCTAATGTCAAGCAATGAGGAGTCTATTGGTCAACAAGGCTTACAAAATTTATCTGTGGTTTCCATAATATTTCCCTCTATTCTTCACGCTCAATTCACAACTTATTTCTATACTTGCCTTTAGATCTCAATTTTCAAAGGAGTCGAGGTGTGAAGATACGACATACCCATTCCCGGCATGAGGCAAAGTATGTTCAATTTAATTCCAGGCTGTGCGCGGCTTGTTGGAATTGCATCGAGGTCTGCCCAAAGCAGGTCATAGGGAAGGTTGATTTGATTTTCCACCGGCATGCTCGTCTTCAAAACCCGCAGGACTGCAATGGATGTAAGGCTTGTGTGCGGGTTTGCTCGAGTGGAGCGCTCCAGTATACGTATGTGCCCAAACGGCCGGCAGCAGTCACTTGAGAAGTAAATCCGTTTAGAACGCTTAAACACGAAGGTCACAAAGGGACACAAAGGATAATATAAATCTTCCCTTCCTTCACAAAGCGCCTCTTGGGTGGCGAGCTTTATGGATTAAAAAATCAAGCGAGATTTAACCCGGTCGCTTGTAAGGCAGGGGGATTCTTATGGTAAAAACAAAAATCTTGATGTTTTCTTGACGCTGTGTCCTTAATTTTTATCGTCATATTAAGTGGCAAACGCGTAAACTAGTGAGGATTGAAAAAATGAAAGCCCTTGTCAGGTGTCCTTGTGCATCTACGAGAAGCAATCTCAAAGCGGAATCCAGCTGGGAATTCAATAAAAAGAAGGGATCGCTTCCTTACATATTGCTTTCCAGAAAAGATTCGAACCATTTATATGAGTTACCGCTCCATCGATATGAATAGGCGAAAGTGATCAGACCATGAACATTTTTAACATTCTGCAATACGTGCTTTTCCTCGGTATCATTGTAGCCCTTGTCAAGCCCGTCGGAATATATCTGGAGCTCGTGTTTAGCGGGAAACGAACATTTCTCGATCCGGTGATGAGGCCTCTCGAACGGTTCATATACCGGCTAGCGGGTGTGGATGAGCTACAAGAGATGGATTGGAAACAATATGCACTGTCGTTTGTTTTGTTTGGCTTTTGCGGCACACTGCTCCTTTACCTGATCTTGCGTATCCAGCCTGTTTTGCATACGTTTGACCCAGCGTTCCTCCCTGCGCCGCTCACGCCGGACCTAGCGATGAATACGGCCATCAGTTTTGCAACCACAACAACATGGCAGGCTTACGGCGGTGAGACCACCCTGAGCTACTTCAACCAACTGGTTGGACTGGCGGCTCAAAATTTCCTGGCAGGTGCAGC
>CAZPCR010000664.1:0-1616 GCA_964585035.1 uncultured Anaerolineaceae bacterium | reverse complement strand
CCAGTTTTATGTAGGGGGTCTCACCGCATCCGGAGCACGCGCCGCTGAACTCAAAAAGCGGTCGCAGCAGCTGCGAATTCTTAATGGTCGATGGATTGATCAACTTGCGGTCCATGTCGGGGATCTTCATAAAGAAGTCCCAATTCTTGCTTTCGCTTTCGCGCAGGGCCGGCTGGGGCGTCATATTCAGGGCCTTGCGACCGACCTGGGTCTTGTCCTTGGCCGGGCACACATCCACGCACAGGGTGCAACCGGTACAGTCCTCGGGTGCGACCTGCACTGTGTAGGCCATGCCCTGTGAAAATTCCTTGAACTTCGACGGCATATGCTTGAATGTCTCGGGTGCGCCGGCAAGCAATTTTTCATCATAGATCTTCTGTCGGATGACCGCGTGCGGACATACCATCATGCACTTGCCGCATTGAATGCACAGGTCGGATTCCCAGACCGGTATTTCCAATGTAAGATTGCGTTTCTCCCATTGCGTGGTGCCGGTGGGGAATGTACCATCCACAGGCATGGCACTGACGGGTAAATCGTCCCCTTCGAAGATCATCATTGGGCCAAGCACATTCTTAACGAAGTCCGGCGCTGCATTCGGGACAGCGGGACGGCGTGTGATCTTGGAAGTGGCCTTCGTCGGAACTTTGACCTCGAACAGGTTCTCGATGGATGCATCGACGGCGGCAAAGTTTTGCTTTACCACGGCTTCACCGCGCTTACCGTACGACTTCTCGATGGCATGTTTGATCTGTTCAATAGCCTGCTCGCGCGGCAGCACACCGCTGATGGCAAAGAAAGCTGTCTGCATAATCGTGTTCATGCGGCCGCCCATGCCGGTCTTATCGGCCACGTCATAACCGTTGATCACATAGAATTTGAGCTTCTTGTCGACGATCTGTTTCTGGACTTCGATCGGAAGCTGGTCCCAGATCTCATTAGGCCCAAAGAGGCTGTTGAGCAGGAAAACGCCGCCGGGCTTGGCGTATTTAAGCATTTCGAACTTCTCAAGGAAGTTGAACTGGTGGCAGGCCACAAAGTTGGCCTGGTTGGCTTCGATCAGGTAGGGAGCATGGATCGGTTTGGGACCAAAGCGTAAATGCGAGATGGTGACCGTGCCGGATTTCTTCGAGTCGTAGACGAAGTAGCCCTGCGCAAAGTTTTCGGTCTCTTCTCCGATGATCTTGATCGAGTTCTTATTGGCGCCCACGGTGCCATCTGAGCCGAGACCAAAGAACATGCAGCGGACAGTCTCTGCGGGTTCCACCGAGAAAGATGGGTCGTATTCGAGGCTGGTGTGTGAAACGTCGTCATTAATGCCCACCGTGAAATGGTTCTTGGGTTCGGGCTTCTTCAACTCGTCGAGCGCGGCTTTTAGCATAGCCGGCGTGAATTCCTTGGATGACAGGCCGTAGCGCCCGCCGATCACATGGATATCCTGCCGCTTGCCTTCAGCCAGAGCGTTCACTATATCGATGTAAAGGGGCTCGCCGATCGAGCCGGGTTCCTTGGTGCGGTCCAGGACCGCTATCGATTTGACGGTCTTGGGTAACGAGGCAATGAAGTGTTCAACCGAGAATGGGCGGTATAGCCTTACGCATACCACGCCGACCTTC
>CAZPCR010000663.1:0-1625 GCA_964585035.1 uncultured Anaerolineaceae bacterium | reverse complement strand
CCGACAGGATCTTATTGACCTGTTTCTCGCTGTAACGCCTACCCGGCTCGAAGGCTTTGACGATGTGGCGCAGCACCGCTTCCAACTTCTTGCGTTGGGCCGGGATCGTTTTCAGGCTGCCATCCCTGCGTGAAAAATCAACGACCACTTTACGGTCGTAGGTATCCAGATCGATATCTGCAGCAGCTGTTGTGAAATCTTCACGTGAGAGCAGGCGGCGCGTCTTCTCTTCGAGCGCTTTTTCCTCGAGACGATATACATTGTAGTAGCTCTCCGTCCGAGCGCTGACCAGTCCGACCTGCGCCAGTTTTGATAGATGATGGGAAATGGTCGAGGGCTTCAGCTTCAACAACGCGGCGAGCTCTTCCACACTGTAGGAGCGCCCTGCCAGGAGCCCGACGATCTTCAAGCGATTGGCATCCGCCAGCGCCTTATAAAATATAACCAATTCTTCACTCATAAGAACCTTCCTTGGACAAGCCTGGGACTCTGTCCATCCACAATCTGACAAAAGATCATCCTGTACACCATCAGGATGATCTTTACCTGAGGTACCATCCATTTTGCATATTTGTGAAACTAATTAGACGATTATGAAATTAGATTTTAGCAGGGGTATCTGAAGGCTGTCAAGATGGACTGCTCACCCGTTCTCGATACCGGCTCTTACTAAAAATGAATTGGACTGATTCGGTTATAATTCGTGGGTAAGAGTTGGTCCCAATTCCATTCTTTGGAGGTGTTGTGTGGATCTCTCGAAGCATGCGTTCTTTGAGGGAAAAATCGTCCCGCTTGCTGATGCAAAAATTAACATAGCGACCCACGGATTTTTATACGGCACAGCCGTATTTACCGGTATGAGGGCTTACTGGAACGAAGAGAAGAAACGTCTCTTCGTTTTTCGTCCGTACGACCATTTCAAGCGTTTGCTGCACTCCACGCGCATTATGGCGATGGAGACGAGTTTCAACGAGGAAAGCCTGATCCAGTTGTCGCTGGACGTGCTGAGGGCGGATCATTGGCAGCAGGATGTTTATTTGCGACCCACGTTCTATAAATCCGATATGGGGATCGGGGTGCGGCTGCACGACCTCAAGGAAGAGTTCTGTCTCTTCACGATGGCATTCGAAAAATATGTCAAAAACGATTCCAATGCGCATGTGACGATCTCTTCCTGGCGGCGCATCGACGATAATATGATCCCGGCACGCGGGAAAGTGGCGGGCGCGTATGCCAACTCGGCATTGATCAAGACCGACGCCAATCGCGGCGGGTTCGACGAGGCGCTGGTGCTCGACCAGAACGGACACATCTCGGAAGGCTCGGCGATGAATGTTTTCATGCTGCGCGACGGTGTGTTGATCACGCCGCCCGTCACAGATAACATCCTGGAAGGGATCACGCGCATGACCGTCATGGACCTGGCAAAGAACGAGTTGGGCCTGCCGGTGGTTGAACGATCGATCGACCGGACCGAAGTCTTTGTCTGTGAAGAATTATTCATGACCGGTACCGCCGCAGAAATAATGGCCATCACCAGGATCGATCACCGCCCCGTAGGCGCGGGCGTGATGGGCCCGGTCACAACGAAGCTGCGCGGGTTGTACGATGAGGTCATCAGGGCC
>CAZPCR010000662.1:0-1629 GCA_964585035.1 uncultured Anaerolineaceae bacterium | reverse complement strand
CCGTTTTAGTCGAACAGCCAACCATGCAAAGAAAGCTATACCAAGACAGCTGAAAGTAAAATCGAGCAGATCGGAGTGCCGGGTGGGTAAGAATCGTTGAGAAAATTCTTCGAGCCCGACAAAAAGTGCGATTATGAGACTTGTTATTAGCGCGATCCGCATTCGGTTGGACAAAGGCTTCTCTTCGAAAACGCTCCAGTTGACAACGAAGCTGAGCAAACCAAACAAAACGAAATGTCCAACCCAATGACCACCCGGAAAGCTGTATATCAGGCCTAATTTCCCCAGATGTCCGGTATCTGCCAGGACAATAATGATGACCATGAATAGCCCGAAAAAAATAGCCCAACGTTTCATCAAAATAAAGACTCCCTCAGAATTCTACTTTGAAGAGATGCCTGTAGTTAACTTATCCGGTGGCACTAACGAAATGGATCGCTTGCCACTGCCATCCATGGGATTGCTTCCACAATGAGGTACCCTGCCTTCACTTTCGGATCAGCCTCCGCCAGCGCACGAGCTTCATCGAGCTCAACCGCATACACGCTGACGCCCAGGATGTCGTGCTCGACCAGCGTCGGGCCATTCAATACGAGCTTGCCGAGCAACTGGAGCTTCATCAGGTGCTGCAGATGTTCAAGCTGCAGGCGCTTATTTCGAGCCTCGTCAGAGCGGTCGGCAGGCCCTTTGTGCAGGAAGACCAGTGTGTAGTGCCGCGCCAGGCCGATGTGGTGATTAAGCTCATCGGCAGTGGGTGTTGGAATACTATTAAGTAGCTGAGCGACATCCATGAAAATTCCTTCTTATACGGATGCAGGTACAAATCCAGTTCGGCTATGATTTCACTGGTGATTACGTATTGGATTTGGCACGAGACTATGTTGTTCACGGTATTATCTGGAATTGTTGGGCGAAAACAAGTGTTGCAAGCCAGAACAAAACTATTGCTCCATAGAGTATCAAAATGACGGTGCTGGTTGAGAATGATCTATCCGGACGTGTGGAGTATTGTTTATAGCCTAGTTTTTTCTCCAAATTTCTAGCCCGTGTTATGTAATGAAACCAATAATCATCAGCCCGCTTTTCCAGATATGCAAACGCAAGTGCTGATAAGATACCGCCGATCTTCAGGCTAACTAGTATGAAAATCGGCATTGCAGTTTTCGATGAAAAGACCTCGTTATAGAGACCTGCAGTAAGGACAAAGAATAACGTTAGTTGGGCAAACCGGATATTGCTATACCACCGCATATTCTCGCTAGCGATTTTATATTCATTTTCTGGATTACCGTTAGCCATAACGATCCTCCTAATGATATGCCTGCATACTGGGTAGGTTTGGCGCTGTTAACCTAGCGGTTAGAGGCTCACGTCCTATTGAGATACGATTCTCATCCTTGCGGCCTGGTCGAAGGTTGGCGTTTGTGCGCGCCTGCTCGGAGAGGACAAATCGCGGTTCCTTCACCGGCCAGCGAGTACGCCGATGCCGGCAAACTGGCCCTAAAGGAAGCATCCTGCATGTGCCGTTGGAGCCCTCTTGCGTCTGCCGGGCTCGATTCAACACCACACAGGCTAACCTTCAGGATTAGGCCACTTCCACGCATACCAAATGATTACCAAAGTACACAC
>CAZPCR010000661.1:0-1632 GCA_964585035.1 uncultured Anaerolineaceae bacterium | reverse complement strand
TTCCACTCCCTTTAAACGCACTTGCTTAAACAACTACAAAAAAAATTTATGGGGTAAGTGCTTTTTGGGGTACGGGTGGGTTTTTATCCACCCACGCTTCCCCAAAACCGGATGTTCTTTCGTAAAGGTATTGAAAAATATTTAAGATCTTACTGCTTCGTAGTACTTTGTATAAATTGATCTATTTTTCGGCGTAAAAAAGCGGGGCAGGCCGCAGGGTGCCTGCCCCGCCAAGAGATCTAAATAAAAATCTGGTTATTATCCTGCCGTTGGCTTACTTGGCCGCTTCGCTCCACTTGCCATCCTTGACGATGTTGAAGACCGGGCTCGAGGATGCGCATTCACCGGTAGCATCACAGGAAACCATGCCGGAAATACCTTGATAGTCTTTGATACCGCGGACTGCAGCAACCAAAGCGCTGCGTGGAACATACAGGTTCCCATCACTCCCTACAACGGCAACATCCTTGATGGTCTTAATCAGGACTGCGGCAGCGTCATAAGCAGTCCAGGTATAAGGTGACAATTTACCGGCATCAGTGCCGTAAGCGGTTTTATAAGCCGCATCAAACTTGGTCTTGGCATCCGAACCAGCCGGGATCAGGGAAGTGGCATAAGCCCCCTCGCCATTGGCTCCGGTGCGGTCCAGGAAGTCCTGGCCAAAGGTACCGTCATCACCGAAGAAGACCACTCCGTCGAGACCAGCTTGTTTCATCTGGTTGACGATCACAACTGCTTCCGCAGTATATCCGCCGTAAAAGATTGCCTGGGGTTTCTTGGAGGCGATGTCGGCCAAGACTGCGCTGTAATCGGATTCTCCCGGAGTTATGGCCTGGAAGGCGACTACGGTTCCACCGAGCTGCGTAAATGTATCGTTGACGACCTGGGCTAATCCCTGGCCATAAGCCTGACCATCGTGCATAATGGCCAGTTTCGTGAATTTCAAAGTATTGTAGATATATTGAGCAGCGGACTTGCCCTGGAATGCGTCTGTGAAGACCAGGCGGTTGAAGACCTTCGAACCACTTTTTGTAAGATCAGGATTGGTAGCGGAAGGTGACATCATTGGCAGGCCGGCCTTCTCATAGATCGGGATGGCAGCTTTCGTTGCGCCTGAGAAGATGTGGCCCTCAATGGCAACAATGGTCGGATCAGAGACGAATTTATTGGCTACTGCAGCGCCGCCTTCTGCGGTACCACCATCATCCTGCGCAACCAATTCGAAACTGAACCCCTTCAATTGACCGCCGTCGGTAATGGCGATCTTCGCACCCTGGGAAATATCCTGTCCAAAGGCAGCATTATCGCCGGTCATTGGAGCGCCCATACCTATTTTAATGGTCTGACCCGGTTTGATTACTGCGCAACCGAAGGCATCACTCTTGCAAGCTGCCGGTTGTGCGGAAGTCGATCCGCAGGCTGTTAGCATCATGGTCGCAATAACAAGGATCACAATTATTGCAGATAAGCGTTTATTCATGTTTCTTCCTCCTCAGAAAGTTCAAATTTTGAAAACGGATTGCATCCAAACATCACGGTGGACAAAACTCTCTTTTGTCAGCAGTGCCTCCTCCTCCATTTATTGTGGATATATTCTATCCGATTAATATAAAGCCGCGGATATCCCATCTT
>CAZPCR010000660.1:0-1634 GCA_964585035.1 uncultured Anaerolineaceae bacterium | reverse complement strand
TTAATTTGCGGGTGAAAGTCTCGGCACAGATTTGAGCCATATCCGCGAAATACCTTCTCGTGAAAACCTTGTGGTGTTACGTACTTTTAGCAAATGGGCGGGACTGGCCGGTTTGCGGATTGGATACGGCGCATTTCCACTTTGGTTGATGCCAACCTTATGGAAATCCAAGCAGCCTTACAACATCAATGTAGCGGCGAGTACCGCAGCACAGGTTTCCCTCGAGCATGTGGACGAATTGGGAAATGTCGTTGAGCTATTGAAAGGTGAACGGGCGCGATTGTTCGCGTCCTTAAAGAAAATCCCGAACTTGAAGCCCTATCCAACCCGGTCCAACTTTATTTTATGCAAGGTTATTGGGCGCCGTGCTGCCGAACTAAAAATGCGACTGGCAGAAAACCATGGAGTCTTCATCCGCTATTTCAACAAGCCAGGCCTGGAAGACCACATCCGCATCAGCATAGGTAGCCCTGAGAACACGGATGTGTTGTTGAAAGCATTGAAATCAGAGTTCGAAATCTCCTGACTTTATTTGACAAGAGGAAGCATGCGAACAGCAGAGATATCACGTCAAACAAACGAAACACAAATCGAAATTAAACTTGACCTGGATGGAAAGGGAGAGTATCAGATTTCGACGGGCATCGGCTTTCTCGACCACATGCTGACCCATCTGGCAATCCACGGGGTGTTTGATCTGTCGGTACAAGCGAAGGGCGACCTTCATGTTGACATGCATCACACGGTTGAAGACGTGGCGCTTGCACTGGGACAAGCCTTCGACAAAGCGCTGGGTGATCGCAAGGGGATCGTCCGCATCAGCGATTGTTTTGCGCCTATGGATGAAACACTGGCGCATGTCACAGTAGATCTTTCGGGACGACCTTTTGCGGTCATTCAGGCAGAATGGCATTCGCCATATGTTGGAAATATCCCAACCACATTATTTCCACATTTCTTCGAATCATTTGCCGTGACCTCACGCTCTAACATCCATGCTCGTATTTTGTACGGGCGGGATGATCATCACCAGGCTGAAGCCTTATTCAAGGCGTGGGCGCGTGCATTCGATGCGGCTTCGCAAATAGACCCACGCCGGGTGGGGATCATCCCATCCACGAAGGGAACGCTGTAGCGCCAGCATTTCCTTGCGCCTGGAAGGAAATAAAAATGAATGATGTCATTTTGATCGATGCCGGTACAGGCAACCTTCGTTCCGTGCAAAAGGCGTTGGAGAGTATTGGTGCGACTGTGTCGCGCACAGATGAGCCACAGAAAGTTTTGTCGGGCAGACGCGTTGTCTTGCCCGGCGTGGGTGCGTTCGGCGGTTTCATGTCCGGGTTGAGGGCGAGAGGGTTAGAAGATGCTGTTAAAGAAACAGCGAAGCGTGGCGTCCCTATGCTTGGGATTTGTGTCGGGATGCAGGCATTATTCGAGGTTGGAGAGGAAATGGGGGAGCATGTGGGGCTGGGTTTGCTCACGGGTAAAGTAGTTCGGTTCGCAGAGTCGCTGCCTGTTAAGATTCCACATACCGGGTGGAACCAGGTTCAGATGAAGAAAGAAGCAAGGCTCTTTAAAGGCATCCATGATGGAGCGTATGTCTATTTCAACCACTCGTATTATTGCCAGGCGCG
>CAZPCR010000659.1:0-1645 GCA_964585035.1 uncultured Anaerolineaceae bacterium | reverse complement strand
CTATTCCTCCAATCGTCACTACTCCACGCCCCGCTTTCCCATGCCCCCATTGCCAATAGGACAGGAACTGGAAATTCCATCTGTTGTAGCTCCGTCTTATGGTCGAGAACGGCAGTTAAAAACTTCTGGTCATTCCCTAGTGTCGGTGTCGGTGTCGCTGTTGGCGGCAGCGTCGGTGTCAGAGTGGGTGTACAAATTGTTGAAATAGGCGAAGGTGATGGAGATGGTGTGGACGTCGGCTGAGATTTAGGTGTATTCCAAAAGCAAGGTACCGATCCAAATGGCGGAAACCACCAAATATCATTACCATTAGAATCAATACATTGACCGGAAGGATCAACATGGTTGATTGGATCAGATTCTGTGTAATTCCAAGTATTTAGAGTTAGCGGGTTTTGATAATCTCCTGCCCATGTGTCACGCGATGTGAATCTCCCATCCACAGGCGAATAATACCTCGCCCTGAGATACGTTAACCCGCTTTGATCCGCAGCTTCCCCCGTGTACGCGAATATACTTGTGCTGCTTCCCGCACTGGATATCACATTCCCATATGGATCATACGATTTGGTTAAGGTGATCGCGCTATTCGTGTCCGTGAGCTGCCGTACCGAGCCTAATGCATCGCCCAGGAAATACTCAGCCGTCGAACCATGCTGCTGCGAGATGCGATCTACACCATAGGTGTAGCTATTCGTGCCATCATCCAATACCTGTGTTAAACCCGCGTTCAAATCGAGTGTGTAATCCGTCCTCTGCCCATTGACCGTTTGCTGCAGGCGATCACCTAATCCGCTGTAATTGTAGGTATAGCTGTTATTTCCCTGGGTGACCGAGCTCATCCGGTTGGCGGGATCATACGTGTAAGTGCTTGCTCCATCGTTGAGCAAATTCCCATTTGCATCCCAGGTGTAGTCCACGCCGCCCACATTGGTGAGACGGTTGGCAATGTCATATTGGTACCCCACCGTCGATTGCTGCCCGTTGACCGAAGTCTGCTGCTCCAGCCGGTTCCCTACCGCATCGTACGCGTAGCGATAGGTATCTCCCGTTGAGTAGTCCGCCGCGGTCAGGCGATATAAGGGATCATAGGTGTAATCGATGGTCGTGGTGGTAACACCGGTGCCTCCCGGCAGGGTCACGGTCCCAGATGTGCATCCCGGCAGCGTGCAGTCATTCTGGGTGTTGCTCCAGAATTGGACATTATCGAAGTCTGCGCGGAAATGATAACTACCTTGCGGCAATGTGAAGGTTACATGCCCGTTGGCGTCGGTGGTGCCGTTGAAGCCGGTGTAGGTATCATTGTTGAAGGCATAAACGGACAGATTCGGATAGGGCTGGTGGGTCTGCCCCTCGACGGTAACGACCAATGGGATCGTTACGGTGACGCTGGCGCTTGAGCAGCCCGGCAGTGTGCAGTTATTCTGGTCGCTGCTCCAGAACTATGTGCCGTTTAAATCGGCGCGGAAGAGATAGTTGCCTTATGGTACGGGTGGCCCAGTATAAGGGCCTCTAGGCAATTTTTGTCCTGGTAAATAATCTTTCAAATGGCCATATCCCAACCAGGGTTGTTCATCTCCTTGATTGTATGCCGTATAATAGGTTGGCTTTTCATATAATACCAAACCTCTTACTCCATCTTCTG
>CAZPCR010000658.1:0-1646 GCA_964585035.1 uncultured Anaerolineaceae bacterium | reverse complement strand
AGGTCGAAGGCGATGGATAAGCCGGTCTGTCCCTGCTCGAGCAGATACTTGAAGCGGGCGTTGGTCTCTTCGGCAGTGCCGAACCCGGCGAACATGCGCATGGTCCACAACTTGCCGCGGTGCAGGGTGGGATGCACGCCGCGCGTATAAGGATATTCGCCCGGCAAGCCGAGGTCCTTTTCGTAATCGAGGCCGGGGACGTCGAGCGGAGTGTACAGGCGGTTGACCGGTTCGGAGGAAGTGGTGATGAATTGTTTTTGCCGCTCCGGCATGGATGCCAGGGTCTTTTGCAGACCGGTCTCTTCCCACTTTTCCAGCGACTCACGCAGGTGTTCCAGTTTTTGGCGATCGTACATAAGGACTCCTTTGGGCGATGAGGGCATTATACTTTATTGGTTGTCTTCGGCGATTCATATCGCTCGTCGACGATTCACATCGTCGACGTGGGCAACGGTGGCTTGGGGCCACCTTGCCCTATCGACGAGCAGGAAGAACGCCTCCACCTTCGGTCATGTCGTTAGCTCCGACGATTCATATCGTCGGAGCGGTCAAGGGCGGCGGGGGGCCGCCCTTGACCGACTTTCGCCCCCTGCTCCGTTCTGGTATACTATTTTTATCCACAAGGAATGACATGCCTAGTACTGAAATCGACGTAGATCCCTGCGACCATATCACCGGTGACGCCATCGGCAAACCGGGTCTGCGGGTTTTTTACATCCAGGCCTTCCAGGCCGAAAAGACTTACAACGTGATCATCGAAAAGACCCAGCTCCAGTCGCTGGCGGTGGGTGTGGAGCAGTTCCTGTCGGAAGTGGAGCGGCAGAACCCGGAACTCGAAGAAGCCGCGGCGGATTACGTGGAAGAACAGATGCGGATCAACCCGCCCGTGGACCCGATGTTTCGCGTGGGTGAGATCGGCCTGGGGTACGACAAGGAGCGCGACCGCGTGGTACTGTTCGTACGTGAGCTGCTGACGGAGGAGCAGGAGCCTGATTCAGGCTCGGTGATCCGCTTCTGGTGCACGCGCACGCAGATCCGCAGGATGGCGCGCTGGGGCGCCGAGATCACACAGCGCGGGCGGCCAATGTGCCCGCAGTGCGGACAGCCGATGGAACCGGAAGGTCATTTCTGTCCGAAGAAGAACGGGCATTTGCATTAGCTTCGGCGACGGCGATGAGCACCGGCGATTCATATCGCCGGTGTGGGTGATGGCGGCTGGGTGCCGCCTCACCGCAATGCCGCCTCACCCGATAAACATATAACGGTCAATTGATGACTGAAGCAAAATCCGTTGAAACACTAAAAACCGCACTCCAACTGGGGGAACTCGAACTCAAGGGCCAGTTCATGCTCGGCTCCAACTATACTTTCCTGGTGAACGTCCATTACGAGGACTGTGAATACCCGGCGGTGTACAAACCATCCAAAGGCGAACAGCCGCTGTGGGATTTCCCCGAAAATACGCTCGCGCTGCGCGAGGTGGCTGCATACATGGTCAGTGAGAGGCTCGGATTTCACTTCGTGCCCTATACCATCCTCAGGGAGGACGTCCCTTTATACGGCTCCGGCTCGCTCCAGCAATATATCGATTACGATCCCGAATATCATTACTTCACCTTCCGCGACGAAGATAAAGAGCGGCTGCG
>CAZPCR010000657.1:0-1651 GCA_964585035.1 uncultured Anaerolineaceae bacterium | reverse complement strand
ATGAATTCCATCAGGTAGTCTTCCGCAAAGTTTACGCGGAGGGACTCGATATCAGCCAATGGGATATTTTGCGGGCCGCGGCTTTGGAAGTGGGCCTGGACGCAGACGAAATGCAAAGCGAAGTGGAGGGCGGCAAATACACAGCGGAGGTGGCGGGGCAGGTCAAGCAGGCTTATGCGGTGGGTGTGACCGGCGTGCCCACCTACGTGATCAACAACCGCTATGCCATTGTAGGGGCGCAGCCTTATGAAGCTTTTAAAAATGCACTGGTCCGTATTTTGAAGAAAGAAGCCTGAGCGGCTGATTACAAGGTTGTTGATCCGCCGGTCGAGCAACCGGCTCGACCTCCTTCCCATTGGACTTCCAGCTTGTCCAAGCTTTGAAGAAAGCTCAAGGCTTGATGCCGATCAGGGGGAGCTTTTCCGCCAGAAGTTGAGGAGTGACGGTCTCGATCAGCTTGGCCTGAATAATTCCCTGCCTGTCTATGAACAGTTCCGTGGGTATGGCGAATATCTTGTATTGATCGGAGATGGCTCCATCCGGGTCGAGCAGGATGGGATGCGTGATCCCGGATTTGTCGGCATAATTTTGGACGACTTCGTGCTCCTCTTTGCTGTCCACCAGGAGGATTACGAGTTCGGGATGGTCAATGTGTAATTCCTGTAATATAGGTGTTTCGGCGTGACAATCCGGACACCACGTTGCGCCGAAGGTAAGCAGAACCGGCTGGCCGCGATATTGGCTTAACCGGATGGTATCGCCGTTAAGCGCCGTCAATTCGAAATCGGGCGCAGCTGTGCCAACCCGCATCGAGCTTTGGTCCAGAGTAGATTGGTAAAGGTTTGGTCCAAATCGAACGACCAGACCGATCCCCGCGCAAGTCAGCAGGCAGATCCCTGCCAGGGAAATTGCCAGGATGACCCACCAGTTTTTTTTCTTGTTCATGTTGCCCTCCGTCAAATGATGTTCCTGCCCTTCAGCCGACATTCTTTTAGAAATGCGTCCTTTTAATGCAAGCTTCCTTCATTTATTTGTTATGAACGTAAGTCGTGAAACGCCGTATTCATCAGGGAGCACACTTCCAGCGGAATGCCTTTCGCTTCGTCGAGTGCGAGGGATAAGGCACCCTGCTCACATTTGCTGGTGCAAACGCCGCACCCCATGCATTTCTCGTAGTTGACCGTATTGACCCCGTCTACAACTTCGAGCGCCTCGAACTGGCAGTAGGAGGTGCAGTCACTGCACCCGATGCACAGGTCTTCATCCACCTGGGAGACATAACCGGAAGAAGCCAGCATCGGTACGCCGTTGCGCTGCGCCTGGATGGCCCCACAACAGCATGTACAGCAGTTGCAGATGGCGTAAAAGCGATCGAGCATGGCATCTTTAAAAAACGCGTGATGGACATGTCCGCGCTCGTCCTCGGCCTGCAGGATGGCGACTGCCTCCTTGCTTGTGATCCAGCGCGAACGTTGAGGCTGGTGTTCGCGGATGAAACTGGCGAACGGGTCGCCTACGATCAGGCATACGTCCATGGGCAGGCAGGGATGCTCACGCGAGGCCCGGCAGGGACATTCCAAAGCTACAATATGGTTGGGGTTCTTTAAAATGATGGAGCGGGCGCGCTTATAGGGTATCACCTGTTCGAGGT
>CAZPCR010000656.1:0-1655 GCA_964585035.1 uncultured Anaerolineaceae bacterium | reverse complement strand
ACAGCCTTTTTGCTCAGTTACATATGAATTTTTTGGATCTCCATTATTACGCAATTTGTATTGACAAGATTGATAAGTTGCAGCGTAAATTAATCGAACGCTTATCTCCTTTGGCTCACGGAGCAATAAACAATGATGAAATTAGATTAAAAAGATCTAGTGCTGAAAATTGTCTCAAGCAAGCACTTACTCCAGTTGCAGACGCCAGGAACTACCTCGAACACATTGAGGAGCACATAGCAAAAGGTGACTTTGAAGGTATGACTATAGAGACCAGCGAAAATGCATCTAAATTTACATATGTAGCAGGAAACGAAAAGCATATGATCAACTTAAGTAGTTTGGAACAAATCAAGAAAACTTATGAGGCTGTTGTTGAGTATATTTCTGTATTACCAGATGCTGAATAATCATGAGTCTTATACTGCCCAACACAGCGCGCATCTGACACATGGAAGTCTGCGGCACCTACGGCAGGTATTTTTCTGATTTTGATTATTTCTATATCTCAAGCAGGGGCCGCCGCCAATGCAAACAGTTAGCCCGCTCCTCATATATCGGCATTCGAAAGGTGGAAAAACACGTCATGACAAATTCTTTTGATTTTGACAACTTTCGCTCGTACCTTTACGATGCATCAAAAGCTGCCTTTCTAGCCATTCAAAGCGATCATACAAATGAACACTTTTATTCATTCGCGCTGGTTACCAGTGGCGATATGGCTTATGTCTACCCAAGCGCAAGCACCGAGGAAGGGTTGACCCAGGCTGCACAAAAATATATTGATGAAGGAAGTAAATCGGACAAGGAAAAAACTTTACAACAACTGAGTGACGAGTTAAGGTGGAGTCTCGGCGAATCCTATCTAAACATGGAAAATAATACTTCCTTTGAAGCGGTAAATGCCCTAGTCGCAAATATTAGCGACATCATCGATGAGTTTCCAGAAGATTCATGGGATGAATTCAATACGTTTGTTGCCCAGTTTATGGGTGTTTGTACAGAGGTGTTGAAGCGATTGGATGGCGAAAATCTATTTGGAGATAGTGAGCAACGGGATGCTATAACCCTCAATATCTTGATGGGAGACCAAAGCGATGAAGAAATGCGAAAGTATGCCAAGCTATTAAACCCGGCTTCGGTATATGAACGCTTTTGTATGGAACTGGCTTCTCAGGCCTGAAGGCGGGCTCATGCCTCGCGAGCTCTGTACTCGCTTCGCCCATCGGAGCGAGCGGTCATACAAGTGCGGCAAAATCATGTTCCAATTTTGGGCTTCTTTGCGCTGGTTTATCGCACCGCGGGTTATTTGACAATGAGAGTGATATATTTAATTTAGATTATCTTTGATCGCACATAAGCTGTTAAACCACCAAGGGTGGCTAAAATCCTAGAACAATAGTTTATCTCCAAAGGAAAACTTCCTGATGAGAATTAGTAAATCAAGTAGATCATCAAACAAGTTGGTGGCGATTTCCGTAATTTACGCAATCTGGATTTATATTGCCACTAAAACGCCTATTCACTACTATGATGACTTCTTAGCAACCGGCCTTTTCGTTTCAGTATTTTTATTAGGAATTATCTTATTTTTGATAAATTTAGGTGCTTTTATTTTTCAAAGGAACCTTTTATCGTTTCCGCTATTTATTTTA
>CAZPCR010000655.1:0-1657 GCA_964585035.1 uncultured Anaerolineaceae bacterium | reverse complement strand
CCCTGTCGTCGTCCGATTTCTCATACGTCGTGGAATTAGTCAACAAGGTCAGCGAGCGTTTCCGAGGCCGGAAGCTCACCATATCGCTGCCATCGCTGCGCATCGAGTCGGTGTCGATCGACCTGATGGATAAATTGCGAGAACATTATTCGGGTGGTTTTACCCTTGCGCCAGAGGCTGCCACCGAGCGCATGCGCCGCATTATCAACAAATTCATCCCCGACGAAGAGATCATCAATACCACACGTGAAATCTATCGCCGCGGCTGGACGACCATCAAGTTGTATTTCATGATCGGCCATCCTTCTGAAACGATCGAAGACGTGCAGGCGATCGCAGATCTTTGCAAGCGTGTCATTAATGAAGGCCGTAAAGTAGCCGGATGGAGAGTAAAACTACACGTTGGGGTGAGCACATTTGTACCCAAACCGCAAACACCCTTTCAATGGGTTCCGGTGGATACACGCGAAAACGTGGTTGCCAAACAGGCCCTGCTTAAGCGGGAACTACGCGACCAGAACATCAAGGTAAGTTGGACTGAACCTGACGATTCCCTACTTGAAGCCTGGCTTACGCGCGGCGACCGCCGCATGGCCGAGGTCGTTTACAGCGCGTGGAAAATGGGGGCAAAGTTCGATGCCTGGACAGATCAACGCAGAGCCGCCATCTGGGCGGCAGCCTTTGCCGAGCATGGCCTTGACCCTGCTTTTTACACATATCGCCAGCGTCGCACAGACGAGGTTTTCCCATGGGACCACATCACGGCTGCTGTCCGCAAAAATTTTCTCTTTCAGGATTTCCGCCAGTCGCTTGAGGGAATGATCCGTGTCGACTGCCGCCTGAACTGTTTTGCCTGCGGTATCCTGCCAACCTTCTCGAATTTGAGGCGGGAGAATCCCGGCGAGGCATGGAAATGTCCGGATGTAAAAAGTCCGCCCAGTAGAAAGCAATCATCGCAGCCCTCGTTTATCGAGCAAAGCAAGGTGCCGGTAGTCGGCGATTAAATCCTGCCCCCAACCGGGCTGATGATCTCCAAATAATTAATATGAGAGCACGCATTACATTCTCGAAGACAGGTGCACTCCGTTATATCGGACACCTGGACCTGCATGCACTTTGGGAACGAGCGACGCGGCGCGCGGCGCTCCCGCTGGCCTATACGCAAGGATTCCATCCCCAACCGAAAATTTATCTCGCTTCGGCCTTACCACTCGGATTCTCCTCCCGCTGCGAAGTAGTGGACCTGCGGTTTACCCAAGACGTAGACATCGAGAACATGCCCGGGATTCTACAGGCGGTTATGCCGACGGGCATTCGTATCCTGAAAGCCGAGGCCGTGGATGAGCAGGCGCCTGCATTGCAGACGCAGGTTATCGCTGCGGAATACGAAGTCACGATAACGGCGTTACCTGAGCCATCAGACCTGCCCGGGAAAAGTTTGATGCAGCGGTCTGAAGAACTGCTCGAAGAGTCCACGCTACCGCGTGAACGCCGGGGAAAAGCATATGACCTGCGGCCATTGATTGAAAAACTCGCCATCCTTTCAGATAATAAAATCTTTATGCGCCTGACAGCCCGCCAGGCGGCGACAGGACGACCTGAAGAGGTATTGGACGTATTGGGGATTGCGCTGGAAAATTCACAGATCGAAAGAATC
>CAZPCR010000654.1:0-1661 GCA_964585035.1 uncultured Anaerolineaceae bacterium | reverse complement strand
AGAGCGGGAGACGGGATTCGAACCCGCGAATATCAGCTTGGAAGGCTGACGCCTTACCACTTGGCGACTCCCGCAGCGCAATGATTTTACCGTGAGGGAGGCGCATGGTCAAGCAGTCCTTGACCCGCCTCCATTTCTGCATTAGAATTTCATACTGCCTTTGCTCCTGTAGCTCAGTGGATTAGAGCGTTTGGTTGCGGACCAAAAGGTCGCGTGTTCGAATCGCGCCAGGAGCACCACTTTATCGAAGCGGTTTCTCCGCTTCTTTTTTTCGCCTGATATGGACAAACTACAAATACTTCTAACAAACGATGACGGCATCCGTTCGCCCGGACTTTGGGCGGCGGCTGCCTCGCTCGGCGCGCTTGGACGTGTGACCGTGGCGGCGCCCAAGGAACAATCTTCAGGCTTCGGAAGGAGTCTGCCGAATACATCCAGCGGAATTATCCACGAAGAGAAGCTGCAGGTGAACGGGCAGGAGTGGACCGTGCACGCCGTGAGCGGCTCTCCGGCGCAGTCCGTCCAGCATGCCATACTGGAGATCATGCCTCAGAAACCGGACCTGGTGGTCTCGGGAATAAACTATGGTGAGAATGTTGGTTTTGGGATCACCATTTCGGGGACGGTCGGCGCGGCCATGGAAGCCGCTTCGATGAATATACCGGCGCTGGCAGTTTCGCTGGAAGCAACGCCAAAATATCATTTCTCGTATTCCAAAGATATGGACTTTTCCGCCGCGGCTTATTTCACGGCTTTCTTTGGACGCCTGCTGCTCGAAAAGAAGATGCCGGACGATGTGCATGTGTTGAAAGTGGATGTGCCCTCGGATGCGACGGAACAGACTCCCTGGCAGGTGACGCGCCTTTCACGCCAGCGCTATTATGAACCCATACCGGCGCAGCGCGCATCCTGGGAGCTGGCCGGGCCGATGAGTTATAAGGAAGCGGTTGTGCTCGATGGCGAAGATGAAAACAGCGACGTGTATGTGATACGAAAAAAGCGGATGGTCTCGGTCACACCGATTAGCCTGGATATGACGTCGAGGGTTGAGCTATCAGAGCTGGAAAACAGGTTAAGAAAGTAAGTTTCGTCCCAGGCTGGGGTTATTCAGGTATAACAAAAACGAGCCCGTTCAGGCTCGTTTTTTGTTTTATTTGTATCTTAGATATGTGGGGTGAGCTTTGTGACCAGCTTGTCTTTCGGCTGGTAGCCCGTCATGCGTTCCTTGATTTCTCCGCTCTTGAATAACATGAGCGTGGGAATGCCCAGCACACCGTACTTTGTCATGATGTTGGGGTTCTCGTCGGCGTCAAGTTTTACGACCTTGACCTTGCCATCCCAATCCTGAGCCAGCTGCTTGACGATCGGTTCGATCATCTTGCAGGGCTGGCACCACCCGGCTGTGAAATCCACCAGGACGGGTTTATCCGAATCCAGCACCTGGCTCTGAAATTCGCTCTCATTTACATAATCAATTTCGACCATTTTGCCTCCGCGGAATTAGTAGACGCATTGTAACCCGCATCTATTACGTTGACGTGCCTAATTGGGCATGATAGAATGCAATCCGCATTATCCTCTACGAGGATGTGCGTTTTATTTTTACGGGCGCGTAGCTCAATGGTAGAGCAGTGGCCTTTTAAGCCATTGGTTAAGGGTTC
>CAZPCR010000653.1:0-1674 GCA_964585035.1 uncultured Anaerolineaceae bacterium | reverse complement strand
TGTTCATAAAGCGGCTCAACCCTTCGATGCCGCCTACGAGAACCTTTTTACCTTTTAAAAACTCAGCAATATTCTGCGTGAGACCTTTGTTTTCCGGAAGTTCTGGGTTGAGGGCCAGATGCAAACTACTGACCGAGCCATCGCAGGCTTTGTGGACTGCTACCTTTAACGCTTCGGAAGGTATGCCGGCGGCCTCAGTGATCCGATCGAGATAATCTTCGCTGATGGGGGCACTCATACCGATCAAAACAGCCTCGACCTCAGGGGGATTCCAACCGCAAGCTTTTACAGCTTCGCGTAAAAGACGTGCGCCCACTTCGACTTCGACTTCAATATTTTGTTCTTTGGATAGAAGGGCGATATGATGCCGGCTTTTGAACCCAAGCTCGGAGAGATTTAATTTCTCGCCTTCGGGCATTGGCTGGCCCAGACGCTGCTCCACAAAATCGGGCATGGCCTGGTTGTCGTAACTTTCACCCCAGGTGCCATAGGCGCCTCCGATGCCGACCTTGGAATTGCTCACACGCGTCAATCCAAAGGGTACACCCTTCCCAACATTGATGATTTCTTTTTCTACGTCCTTTTCATCGAAAAAAGATGTAGGATTTTGTTCGCTGGCATCCATATCTTCCTGACCTTTCATTTACAAACACTCTAAACGCAGAACACTATTTGGCCTCAATAGTTTCTTTACAATGCGAATATTCGAGGGTATTACCTTTAAAGAAGCTTTAATAACCTTATTCCAGCCGGTATTATCCTATTAATGGATGATGGCATGGCGAGGTTTTTTACGTTAAATCAACTCTACCACCATTTTTGTAAGCCAACCTCAAGAACCCACTACGTGTAATAATGTCTTTGTCCATCCTCTGGATGTGCTGTGGTTATGTTTCGCATCAAACCCCCATTCCAAAACGAAGGTAGATTTGGAATGGGGGAGCATTGTTTGTCACACCAATTTTTGGATGAATGTGAGTTACAAATATTTATAGTTTATTCGACGGTTACACTTTTAGCCAGGTTCCGAGGCTGGTCTACATCGAGGCCGCGGATGGAGGCGATATGATAGGCCAAAAGTTGTAGAGGAAGAACCGTAATAACAGGTGAAAGCATCCAGGGAGTTGGAGGCACCCATAAAACATAGTCGGCCATGCCGGCAACCGAACTATCTCCATCGGTCGCAACCGCGATTACCGTACCGCCGCGCGCCTTGGCTTGTTGGATTTGCGAGACCATTTTTTCGTGCCATGGATCCTGGGGCGCCAGGCATACCACGGGCATATCCTTATCGATGAGGGCGATCGGGCCATGCTTCATTTCACCGGCCGGATATCCTTCGGCATGGATATAAGATATCTCTTTTAGTTTAAGCGCACCTTCATAAGCGATGGGCATATTAATGCCGCGCCCCAGGTAAAGACAATCATGAATATCCTTCAGCTGGACAGCCACCTTTTCCGCTTCTGCTTCACGTTCAAGGGTGCGGCTCACCAGGTCGGGGATAAGGCGCAAGTCAGATACGAGGGATTTGCGGGTGTATTCATCGAGATTGCCGCGCAAATCAGCAAGGAGAACGGCTAGCATATACTGATCGACGAGAGGCGCCGTAAAACACTTTGTCGAAGCGACGCCAATCTCAGGCCCGGTCTGCATCGAGATGAAACCATCTGC
>CAZPCR010000652.1:0-1675 GCA_964585035.1 uncultured Anaerolineaceae bacterium | reverse complement strand
ATAGTCACCGATCACGGCGGTACAATAGAAGTCGAGAGCCGGCCGAGCGAAGGCTCATGCTTTACAGTCTGGCTACCCATATAATTTATGGATCCAATTTCAGTACTTGTTGTGGATGATGAAGCAGGCATAGCATTATTATGTAAACGTTTGCTTGTACGTGTGGGTTATTTTGCAACGGCACTGACCGATCCGCGTGAAGCAATCGAGTGGCTAAAGCAGAATCAAGCCGACTTATTATTAGTCGATATTCGAATGCCCGAGGTGGATGGATTTGAAGTAATAGCAACCGCAAGACGACTACAACCTGACCTGGCGGTATTGGTTATGACCGGATTCGGTACAGTAGAAACGGCAATCCGGGCATTACGACAAGGAGTGGACGGCTTACTGCTAAAACCTTTCGAGAACAGTACCGAACTTATCGAAGCGGTTAAACAGGCGCTAGCAGACAGCCAGCAAAAACGCGATGCTGCCCGTATCCATGCGCTGCGCCCTTTATTCGAGGTGACCGAATCGCTGCTTTCAGAAACCCGAAGCGAATCGCTTTTGGAATTAATCGTGAACGCCATCCTTGGTCACTTGAGATGCCGGAATGCAGCTTATTATCAATATTCGCCTGAGGAAGAAAGATTCGTTTGCCTCGCAGGACAAGGCAAAATGCTTGCTGATTTCATCATTCAAGTAGATGCAAGCGGGACATCGGTTTTAGTAAATGCGAAAGGACCGGGAGACGCCAACTCGCAGGCGCGGCTCCGAAAGGCCGGTTTAGGCGCCGCTATTTTTATTCCCGTGGCCCGCCAGGGCTTCCGCGGAGTCTTCTTTGCCGGACGGGATCCGGATGAAGCCTCCTTCAGGGAAGCTGACACCGACCTGTTCCAAATCCTGGCGCGGCAAGCTGCTGCCGCCATTGAAAATGCGCGTCTTTATGGCGAGCAACGCGCTTATGTCCGTAAGATAGAGGATTCTCAAAACGCGTTGTTGCAAGCTGAAAAGATGGCAGCCGCTGGACGTCTGAGCGCTTCGATCGCGCATGAAGTCAACAATCCGCTTCAATCCGTGCAGAATTGTTTGCATTTAGCAGGACGTGAAGATTTGCCTGCCGAAAAACGCAAGGAATATTTCGAGATGGCACGCCTCGAGTTGGAACGATTATCAGTCACTGTACAAAGGATGCTGGATTTTTACCGACCCGGTGTCACCAAGCCCGTAAAAGTTACGCTCACGGAGTTGCTTGATTATGTCGTCAACCTTACTCAAAAACAATTAAACGAGCGCGGGATCCAAGTAATATGTGAGGTGCCGTTAAATTTGCCTCAGGTATTAGCCGTAAGCAGCCAGATCCAGCAGGTTTTCATCAACCTGATTCTGAATTCATACGATGCAATGCCACAGGGCGGATTACTCCGCATAAGCGGTCGATCCATAAGTAAAGGTGTTGAAATATTATTCCAGGATAACGGTCCGGGAGTACCCAGAGAGCGCGAGTCAAATATTTTCGAACCATTTTTCAGCACGAAGGATGGCGGGACGGGTCTCGGTCTCACTGTAAGTTACAATATCATCACGGCGCACAGCGGAAACCTGGAACTTCTATTAAATCATGGAGAAGGCGCTTGTTTCCGAGTATTTCTGCCTGCAGGAGAGGAAATATGAAATCCAATATTCTGGTTGT
>CAZPCR010000651.1:0-1681 GCA_964585035.1 uncultured Anaerolineaceae bacterium | reverse complement strand
GCCATCGGCGATTATCCCGAAGCGATGGATAACTATGACCTCGTCCCCTCCGGTTTGATCAAACTCATCAAACAGGGATTCAACGCCGGCGTGGACCATTCCGGCACCAGTATCGGGCAACCGACCAATTTCTTCGTCGGCGCCGCGCTAAATCTTTGTCCCCCCGAACCGGAGCATGAGATCAAGAACCTGCAAAGAAAGCTGCGAGCTGGGGTAGATTTTTTTGTTACACAGCCGGTCTATCGTCCTGAAGAGGGGAACGAGTTTTTATCAACATACGAAGCCGACCACGGAAAATTGGATAAACCCATCCTGGTGGGTATCCTGCCATTGGTCAGCCTGAAACATGCGAATTTCTTGAATCACGAGATACCCGGCATTGCCATTCCCGATAAAACCGTCGAGCGCATGGAAAAAGCGGGCGAGCATGCTGCAGAAGAGGGGGTACGGATCGCGGTAGAATTGATCGAACAGGTAAAGCCCTGGGCGCAAGGTGTATACATCATGCCACAGTTCAGCCGTTTTGATCTGATTGCAGATATTATCGACAAAATAAAACAAACAAAGAATACCGCATGATAATCACGAAGACCTGCGGTTTTTCTAATCCAGGGTTTTATTTTTCACCCCGCAAATGATAAAAAAGAGTTTGGACATTTACGCAAGAAGCAGTAAGTGGATGCAAAGGGTCGTAATTGTTTTGATCATCCTCGCAAGCCTTTACGCAAGCATCCAGAATTTGATCTCGACAAAATATTTGGGGAGCATTACCGACGATCCTGTCGCAGACTGGGAAATACGCTTCGCACCCCTAAAGGAGAAGCTTCCATTCAAACGCGGTGTGGTCGGATATATTTCCGATTCCAATATTCCCGGTGTTGCCTACAACGCCCCGAATGACGAAGGCGAATATGTGCTCGCACAATACGTTCTTGCACCTATCATCATTGTCAGGGGCACCGACCAGGAATGGAACGTCGGTAACCTCGACAAATCGGCCTATGACATTTGGAGCAAATCCAATCAAGGTCAATTCACCGTGATACCCTTCAAGGATAAATTATATCTATTCCACAGGGTGGGGAAATGACCCGCGTATGATCGTGCTATTTCTTTTACCCATTCTGACAGGCGTGATGTTAGTACATAATATTTGGCCGGACCGCGCCCCCGCGATTTTAGTCTTCAAGGCATTCCTGGGGATCGGGATCGGACTGGGTATCTGGTCTCTGCTCTATTTTCTATATTTATTATGGTTCGCCGGACAACACTGGTTCATTGTCATCCAATTAATAATCTTCATCCTTCTGTTGGCTACCACGGTTTGGGAGGAAAGAAAACGAGGCTGGGGTTTCCTTCCGCACTGGAATTTCAGGAGTTTTACGCGAACGCAGGGTATTCTGGCTGCGTTAAGTGGTATCGTCTTACTGGTTTCTTTATCCAGCACGGTCAGCTATCTCTTGCGTAGAAAGCAGGGCGATTGGGACGCGTGGATGATGTTTAACCGGGCGGCGCGCTTTGTATACCGGGATCAGGCCAATTGGCTGGAATCGTTTTCACCCAGGATGGACCCCATCTTCCATGCCGATTATCCCTTGCTCCTGGCCATGAACATCGCTTCAGGTTGGTACACGCTTGGGTATGAAACCCCGCATGTGCCTATGGTGGAGAGCGCGCTATT
>CAZPCR010000650.1:0-1682 GCA_964585035.1 uncultured Anaerolineaceae bacterium | reverse complement strand
CGAATTTGATTCGTTCCGTTCGCGCGATGCCGTAACTCTGCGCATTGTCGAGATCGATCTCTCCACCTTGGAGACACTCCAGGCCCCTACCTACCGTGCCGTATACCTCCAGCAATGGACGGGTCAGAATCACATCGCCGTCTTCGGCAAAATAAAGTCCCTTGCCGAAACCTGGAATCCTCAGCACATCGTCATCGACGCCACTGGCGTCGGCGAAGGTCTGTGGGCCATGCTCGACAAAGCCTTCCCCACGCGTGTCATTCCCGTAAAATTCTCGCAGTCTGTGAAAAGTGAACTCGGCTATGGCTTCCTTGCCATCATTAATACTGGCCGCTTCCGTGATTGCGTTCCCTGCCAGGAAACTGACCGTCAATATGCAGCCTGTGAATCCGAGATTCTCACTGGCCCATCGAAGATTATGCGTTGGGGAGTCCCCGAAGGCCGCCGCGATGAGAACGGGCTCCTCATTCACGACGACATCCCCGTTACCGATTCCCTCACATCCATCCTTGACAAACTCAAATGGATCATCCACACCGACACTGCCATCATTCAGCCCCCCGATCCTCTCCTCGCCATGGATGGAAATTACTAGGCGAGGCGATCCGACGAGCGAGCATCGCTTGCTTTTCCTGGGACTTAGCCCACGAAAAGCTTAGAAGGTATAAAGAATTATGAACAACTACTTAATGATCGAAAATTATTATTCTCCGAAGAAGGTAATCCAGTCTTGATTGACGCGGCAAAGCAAACTATATTTGGAGATTAGTGAGGAATAAAAATGGAAATACGGCATAGAGTTGCAATAAATTCTCGTAAGGATGCTGATTTTTTTGAGACTATTAAGAGAATCGGAATCCAGTTCAAATCTCTTGAGTTGCCGGGTGGAAATAACAATCTCATATACTTTGATATGGCCGAGTCCGATCTAAATTGGAAAGAAGTTTCGAAGCTGATTTTAAATTATGGTGCCTCAGATGTCATGGATACTTTCTTTGATGATAAGGAAATAAGAAAGGCTGAATGGTTGCGGCTTGTGTCAACTTTCGAACAAGGTTACCCACAGCCTAAATTACATTGGCCTATCAAACAACTAACATATAAAAACGTTTGTCCCAAGTGCGCTGTTCGAGAACAAGCGCATAGCATGAGGATTGCAAAAGAGCCTAATCTGGGTAAGAAGTCTTTCATGTCGCTTTTCTGGTGTGGAGAGATCTTTGGTACTTTCGAAGTGTTCGAGGGTTTACGCGCTATTGACTCCAAAGGATATACACCTTGGGATGTGCTAATTCACAAATCTGAAAAACCCTCTTCAAAAGTGAAACAACTTTACATATCTGCCGTAGCAAACTCCGGGTTCATCAATAGCCCTGATAAAAAATCAGTGAAATGCCCGAATTGCGGAGTGGTAAAGTATTATCCGCATATGAAAGGTGTTTTGAGACTAAGGCGCAGCGTAGTTTTACCAGGAACCGATTTTCTGTTGACCCATGATTGGTTTGGGTCGGGCTACATCGCATTTCGTGAGATATTAGTGTCCAATCGTGTAGCTCAATTAATTTTAGATCGAGGCTGGAAGGGTGCAAGATTAAAAGTAGTCGAATTGATTTAGCTAAAGGTAATTTTCTCGATGAGCTACAGTTATCATACTCAGCCCACAGAGCTTCCATGTTCTTAGCAGG
>CAZPCR010000649.1:0-1682 GCA_964585035.1 uncultured Anaerolineaceae bacterium | reverse complement strand
GGGTTTGATAGAAGTGATGGTGTGTATTAATCAAACCCGGGAAAACAACATAATTTTTTAAATCAAGCACCTCGTCCGCTATCTTCTGTAACTCGCTCGATGGACCAACCTGCTCAATAAAGCCATCCCTAATAAAAAGACCACCTTCGGGAATCTCCCGCTGGAGGTCGTCCATTGTAACTATCAAAGCATTTTTTATAAGGAGTGAAGGCATTCGGATAATTTCAATCCAATTGTATAGTTGTCAGACAACTTATAATTAGTTTAGCACAAAAAAGAAAGATGTCAAATGTCTGACAGGTGATAAATGTAATCAAAAAAGGATGGCACAAGGCTACGCCCCGTGCCATCCTTTTTTTGGATACCCAATGTAGGATAAATAATTTACATCATCGGCCAGTAATGCAATAGTAACTGATTTGTAAATGGAACAATATGAAGAATCGTATCCAAAATCAAGCCCAAAATGAGCAGGCCACCAAAGTTTCGGTTGTGTGCAAAGCTGACCCCAGAAAACCATATGGGCCAAGCGGGATATCCTTGAGGTGGTTGAGCCGGACGGGGTTTGTTGAGGACATTGATAGCCCTCACAGCATCTTTGAAAGCAAAGAAAACAATTAACATAACCGGGGAAAAATAATGCGGTATGAATACGAGATAAAGAATAACAACATAGATCATGATAAGCACAGCCTGATTGGTAAAGCGTGCGAACTTCTCACCAGCGCGTACGGGAAATGTTCCAACACCTTTCGCCAGGTCATCATTTCTTTTATCAATGTGTTTGCCCACATTAATACTTGCCACACTTAATCCAAACGGAATGCCTGCCAGGACAACATACCAGAAATTGGGTGTCCAGCCTTTTGCGAGCACGAAGTACACTCCCGCAATCATTATTGGCCCCCAAATAAGGAAAATAGCGAGTTCACCCAGAGCCCAATATTTCAGGGGCCAGGTATAAAAAAGCAAAACGAGTGCTCCAAGGACAAACAGGCCGATGACCACGGGGTTGAACCCTGTATAAAAAAAAGCATAGATTCCTGCCAGGGTGGCGATCACACCGCTCACCAGGAACCATTGGATCTGTTGACTCTTCGTCCAAAATCCCTGCACCAAAGGGTGGACTCCGTATTGAGTGCGAAAATAGTTGTCTTTATCCACACCGCGGCTATAGTCAGTGTAGTCGTTGAGCAGGTTATTAGTACCATGGGCGATAAACAGCCCGATAGTTAATATGATCCAAGGGATAAACGAAAAGTAACCATCTCGCCAAGCAAGAAGTCCAGCTATGATACAAGAATAGACGGTAACCAAGGTAACAGCGGAACGGGTGGCAATCAGCCATTTAGAAATCACATCGAGCGCATCCCATTCCTTTTTATCGCCCATTTTGATGAGCTGCCAAATGGACTTCCGCCACATAGCGAAATTAATGTTCATGTCCACTCCTCTCCTAGTGATATTTGCGCAAAATTATATAACCAAACCTAAAAATATTCGATACCCGAAATCAGGGATCAGGTAAAGTGAGGGCGTTATTCGATATTCGAGAATCGAAGGCGAGGAGCTGAAATAGGGATAAAACATGCTGATTTACAGCGGCGTTTTAGCACAGGTATGCTCCAAGTTTATAGAAGGTAGTATATAGAATAAATGTTCTTTTGTCAACTTATAGGATT
>CAZPCR010000648.1:0-1682 GCA_964585035.1 uncultured Anaerolineaceae bacterium | reverse complement strand
CGGCGGGCGCGCGAGGCGTATTCGTATCCGATCGAGTGGGCTTCCGATGCGGCGCCCTCCCTGTCGGCGGCAAGATAACTTACCAGACCCTGGAATAAGGCATGGGCAGACTGCCTATATTGGGTGCGTGCAGCTTCGTCCAATTTTTGGTACCACGACTCGGCCTCGAGCCGGCCCTCGGAGATCTGAAGGCGAATATTTCGGAGCGCGGCCTGTACCACGGTGACGGGATCTATGGCTTGCGGGCCACGCGAGGTGTTTGCCCAAAGGAGCACTTCGCTTTGTTTATAACGACGATGACCGCCCTGCGTGCGATAGACAGGCAGCAGCCCTTTATCGGACCAGATGCGAACGGTGCTGGGATGTACGCCCAATAACCCGGCAGCTTCATGGAGGGAAAGCCATTTATCGTCCGTGAGTCTTCTAGCGGGATTCATGAGCTATCGAGGTCGCTGAAATATATTTACTAATATCTCTTGGTGAGGAAAGTGCTGCCATCTTCGACCGCGCTTTCAGCCTGGGACGAAGAATTCCGAAGGACTTACTGAGCAGTCTTGATCATCTGCCTGGCAACCTGCATCAGTTCGTGGGCTGAACGCAGAGTGCCTTCACCGACCTCGCCCAGCATCTGTGAAAGCTCCAATAACTGAGGCTCACCATTCAACCGCTCGATGCGGGTGAGGGTGCGGTTGCCCTGGATGAGCTTCTGCACCTGATAATGTTCGTCACCAAAAGCAGCCAGCTGTGGAAGGTGGGTCACGCAGAAGACCTGATGATTGCGGCCGAGGTGCCAGAGCTTGAAACCGACGACGAGACCAACACGGCCGCCAATGCCCTGATCAATTTCATCGAAGATCAGTGAGGGGATTTCATCGGCACTGGCAAGGATGTTCTTCAAAGCCAGCATCAAGCGAGAGGTTTCACCTCCTGAGGCTATGCGGGCCAGCGGTTTGAGTCCTTCGCCGGGGTTGGGTGCAACCAGGAATTCCACCCGGTCGAATCCAGTCTGATCGAAAGCCACACGCGTACCATCCTCAAGCGGGATACCGTTCGGGTCGGGCTTGATCCGGAATTCCACGCCGAAACGGGCAGCGGCCATCTTAAGATCGTCGAGCTCGGTCTCGATGCCTTTCCCCAATTTCTCTGCGGCCGTCTTGCGCCTGCCAGAAAGGGCCTGGCCCTGTTTAGATAAGACCTGAAGCAAATTAGTTTCATCAGCCTCAAGGGTCGCGATCCGTTCACCGGCATTGGAAATATTTTCCAACTGCTTGCGCGATTCTGCGCCAAAGGCGATCACAGCCGGGATGCTTCCGCCGAACTTGCGAGTAAGGTTGTGTATCAAATTCAAACGCTCTTCAGCTTCATCCAGCCGCCGGGGATTGTATTCAATCGCTTCGAGATAATCGCGCAGGCTGTGCACCACATCTGCGAGTGTATCCTCCAGCGTGGCGGCTTCATTGGCAAGCTCGGCCTGGGCGCCATCAATTTTGGCGAGGCCCAGCAGGGCACGTGCGGCCTGCCCGACCAGGTCGCTGGCGGCCGGCGATTCGGGTGAGCCTTCATCCAAAACGGTAAGGGCTTGCTGGGCGTATTGTGCGAGGGATTCGGCATTCGCCAGACGATCGCGTTCTTTACGTAGTTCTTCGTCTTCACCGGGTTTAAGCTTGGCAGCCTCGATCTCA
>CAZPCR010000647.1:0-1687 GCA_964585035.1 uncultured Anaerolineaceae bacterium | reverse complement strand
ACCATGGGGAATACCAGTTTGAGCCGGTATTTTCAAAAGACGGATTTTGTATAAGATTCCCCTGAGGCGCTGCAGTCGAAGTCACTTTCGGCGTAGATGAAGGGGTTGGGGTCGCTGTAGACGATGGAGTCGATGTTGGAATTGGTGTTGCAGTCGGTGTTGGCGTTGAGACTGGATTAAGAATTAATGTTTCTGTGTTCGTCGTAACCGTATACAAACTCGCGTCTGCGGAGACTATGGTAACGGCGTCTGGCGGAATAGTAAGCGTGGTTGATACATTTGCGGCATTTGTCTGAGCGGCAAATGTCATATCGGAAAGTTTTATCGCCTTCGTCGGAGGAGAATTTCTACTTGCAGGCGGAAGCGCGACCGCAATAACGATCCTCCCCGTATTATTTGCTTCTGACATTGTTGATTTCTCAACCACAGTAGCAAGTGAAGAAGTCAACGTAATTTCTTTGTATATTTTCACTTTTGAAGGATCAAATGTAATCTCCACATGTGCAAAAGCGACCGAACTATCCGCATGAATCCACAATTGTACGTCTCCGTTGGGCGTCAATGACTGATTTTTCGGGTAAATATTTACTGAAACCTGATGGCTCGTTGCCTTGATCTGTACCTGCTCGGAACCCCGCTCCATGGATTGTGCAATGACGATGCCGACCAACAGAAATACGCCGAGACCGACAAATGTAAGAATGTTCTTCTGAGGAATAAAACGTCGAAGAATTCTCCGATACCACGGTTGCTCCGGGGGTGAAACAATCACGCCATCGCCCGCATCCGGCACAGATCCAGTCGGCTCCGAAACATTTTCTTGATTTACCATTGGTTTTGGCATATTGCTTTTTCTACGTACCATAATTAATAAGCCAAATGACATAATCAATACCGTTTACAATTCCGTCTTTGTTAAAATCACCGGCGCTGGCTCCCGCTGAAGTCTTTTGGTTGTAATGGGATAACCAAACGGCATAATCAGTGTCATCAACTTTGTTGTCTCCGTTTGCATCTCCGGGTTTGGGCGTCGGGGTCGGCGTCGGGGTTGCTGTTGGCGCCGGCGTCAGCGTTGGGGTATTTGTGATGGGAACCTGAGTAATGATGGCAGCGAAACCTGAGACTGTATATTCATATGCGCCCATGTCATATCCAGCGCCTTGCGGACGCGCATTACCGTCTTTATCGGTGGATAATCCGTCATTCGCGCCTTTGTCGACACAGGGAGAATTTGCCTGTAAGTGATAATCTCCTCCAGCTAAATTCACAAAAAGAGGATCCACTCCGTTTACATCCCCGGGATCATGCCTATTGCCCCCCACTTTATACACACAGTTATTGCTGGCCGTGATCGTCGAGCCGCCCTCGTTATCCAGCTGGCTCACACCGTTTTCCAGGTACGCAAAAATGTTATTTTTTGCCGTAACATTCAGTGCGTTACTGAAGTGAATGCCCTGGGCATCGTCCCCCGGCGTCCCGACAAATGTATTATTGAGGAAAGTGATATCGTGGGCGCCATTAAATAAGCCGGCCATATTCGTGTGTATGACGTTATTTCGCATGGTCAGGTTGTACGCCCCTCCCTCGACCTGCCAGGCTTTGGCCCGCAGTCCTTTGGCATTATTGTCAAACGGTAATACGCAGAGATTACTGTCAAAAAGGATGTCGTGGCCGACCGCAGGATCTC
>CAZPCR010000646.1:0-1692 GCA_964585035.1 uncultured Anaerolineaceae bacterium | reverse complement strand
CTGCCCCCCTTCTTGAACATAAATATCACCCCGAATCTCATAATTCGTCTGAAAAATTTGATTTATATCATGACCACGCTGTGAAGAATGTGAATAAACGCAAAGAGCAATGGATTGCACATGGGCAATTGGAGGGAATATGAAATATATAAAATTATTGGGGATGTTGTTTTTGATTTTTTCTTTGGTTTCCTGTATATCACCCCAATCTCAATTATCGACGCCAACGTATCAAGTTATTGCATCTCCAACTGTACAGGCAAAAATTGTACCAACAACGGCGAATTTGCCCTTGATAACTCCACCCAAAGGTCTGGTATATTGCACAGATTACTGCAGTAATTATTGGGAAATCAATGTCGATGGGACTTCCAGGTTGATCGCATCTATTCCCTCCGCAGACGGCGCGGTTTTGTCGCATGACAAACAATCGCTTCTTTATTATGCCAACAGCAATATTCAGATTCTTAATCTTCAAACGCAGGAAAGCCGTGACATTAATAGCTCCGGATTTGATGCCACATGGTCCCCCGATGATACGAAAATAGCGTTTATACACAGGCCCCCTGGCCAAAATGTATGGGTGGTTGACCTGGCCACGGGTCAGCAACACAATTTAACCAATACTACCCGGTGGTTGGAACGTGGTTTTTGTTGCGATAGCGACATTTTCGAGCGAATACTTTGGTCCCAGTTTGCTCCTAACACTATATTCTTTGCATCACAAACACCAGAAACTCCTGTTGTGGGTTCACTACCACAGGTAGGAAGCGATTTTTATCCAACCATGGTCAATACAGATGGGAGCAATTATCGAATTATCGATGATGTGAATGGCTCATTTTTCTCACCTCGGGTTTCGCCGGATGGACACTATTTAGCTTACGATGGCGGAGCTACTTCAACTATCGGAGGGCTTCTATATGATCTAAGGACCAATCAAAGGATTCATATCTTGGCATCTGATTACGGCGTTTCCGATCCGCCTGATCTTCGTTTGGTGTCGCCACGCTGGTCTCCGGATGGCAGGAAAATTCTTTGGATGGCAGGCAACTCCAATAGTTATAAAGCACGTATTATCTTGTTTGACCTTGATAAACATGCCGCCACAGTTTTGAGAGTATATGATCCCACTATCTACAATGTGGGTATAGGCGACTCATATGGCACATGGTGGCCTGGCGGAAACAATTTTTATTGGAGCCCGGATGGTAAGTGGATTGTCCTTGTGACCGACACTTGGGACTTGCACGAGAGCAATCCTAATTATGGCGGTCGCCTTCAAATCTTTGATAGCAACGGCAATCTATTTAAAGAACTTTACGCTGACAGCATTGGAGTGCCTATATGGAGTCCGGATAATCAAAGCATGGCCTATAATTATTTGGAATACAACAATCAAACTCAGTATCGCTACGATGCCATTCGTATCCTTGACATAAATTCTTGGGAAGTAAAGGGATTAAATCTTCCAAAACTCTCGCAAGTAGTCGATTGGTTACCATAAAAACTTTCCTACTGAGTTGGCGATCCAACTGCCTGCCCAATTTTTTATTCTTTCTTTCATATTCAATGTGAATAATGGATCAGGGAGCAGGGTTCACAATTGGGTAAACTTTAAGTGCAAAATAAAAAAGAAAACGCCCTTTCTCGAAGGGCGTTTTCTGGTTACTAAAAAACCTATTTCAATTT
>CAZPCR010000645.1:0-1700 GCA_964585035.1 uncultured Anaerolineaceae bacterium | reverse complement strand
TCTCAGGTCAAACTACAGAGGCGCACGATAATGCTCGTGCGCCTTTTTGTTTTAACCGACTTATCGGTTCTGGTACGAATAAAAACCAACGACAAAAGGAAACCCAAACATGAAAACTCCCTCCAACCTGAAATACACCAAATCCGATGAATGGTTCGACCCGGCCAACGGAGCGATGGGGTTGAGCGATTACGCTCAATCGCAGCTCTCCGATATCGTGTTCGTTGAGATCCTGGTCGAGGCCGGCGAAACGGTCGATGCCGGTACGGCCATCGCCTCCGTGGAGTCAGTTAAAGCCTCGGCGGAGATCTATGCTTCGGCCGGCGGGAAAGTGACGGCCGTCAACAAAGGGCTGGCAGAAAAACCGGAAACGCTCAACAGCGATCCCTTCGGCGCAGGTTGGATGGTCAAGGTCGAAGACGGTTCTCCCGCCGACGATATCATGGACGCCGCGGCGTACGAAAAGTATTGTGCCGGAAGAACACACTAACAGGAGTTCTTATGACCTATATCCCCATTAGTCCGAAAGAACGGGACGCGATGCTGACGACTATCGGAGTCAAGTCGTTGGATGAATTGTTCAAAGACGTGCCAGCCAAACTCCGTTTTCCAAAATTGGACCTTCCTCCTGCGCTGACCGAAATGGAAGCTGCCAGCGAACTGGCCGGCATTGCCTCCAGCAACGAGAACGTACGCGGGGACCTGGTCTCCTTTCTCGGCGCAGGCGCATACAACCACTATATTCCCGCCGTGGTCGATCACATGCTGCGGCGCGGCGAGTTCTATACCGCCTACACCCCCTACCAGCCCGAGATCTCACAAGGCACCCTGCAGGCCACATTCGAATATCAATCCCTGATGTGCGCCCTGACCGGCATGGACGTATCCAACGCCTCGCATTACGACGGCGCCACAGCAGCAGCCGAAGCCGTCAACCTGGCCTGGGCCCAGTTCCGGGGCAAGCGTACGAAAGCCGTCATTTCACCCACTGTCCACCCACAGTACCGCGCTGTGATCCGCACCTACACCCAGGGCATGGAATTGGAGCTAGCCGGCGATAACGCCGAGGCTGACCTTGAATCCAGCCCAAACGACCTCAGCTCGCTCATTGACGATAACACCATGCTGGTGATCGTCCAGTATCCCGATTTCTTCGGACGCCTCTACGACTACACCAAACTCATCGAGACCGCGCATGGCAAAGGCGCGCTGGTGTGCGTGGTTGCCAACCCTACGGCGCTGGCTTTGTTCAAGACGCCCGCCGATATGGATGCGGATATCGTTGTCGGCGATGGACAGCCGCTCGGCATCCCCATGTGGTACGGCGGCCCGACCCTGGGCTTCTTCACAATAAAGAAATCCTACGTCCATAAGATGGCCGGCCGCCTGGTCGGCGAGACCGTCGATTCACACGGCCAGCGTGCGTACGTCCTGACGCTCACAGCACGCGAACAGCATATCAAACGCGAACGGGCCACCTCCAACATCTGCACCAATGAAGGCTTGCTGGCCCTGGCCTGCGCTGTTTATATGTCTGTGCTTGGCAAAAGCGGCATGCGCCAGGTGGCCGAGCTTTGTTATCACAAGGCGCACTATGCCGCCGAACAACTAAGCAAGATCAAGGGCATGGGGCTGTGCTTCAGCGAGCCGTTCTTCCACGAGTTCGCCTTATGTGTCAACCGGCCCGCTTCCGAGGTCAA
>CAZPCR010000644.1:0-1701 GCA_964585035.1 uncultured Anaerolineaceae bacterium | reverse complement strand
ACAATTAAAAAGTCTCCTAGTAAGAAATGAGAGAGGTTATGAATATTCCAAATTTTCAAAATGTTGTTCCTATGGTGGTTGAGTCATCGGGGCGCGGCGAGCGCGCGTATGATATCTATTCGCTTTTGTTAAAAGAGCGGATCATTTTCCTTGGTACCCCCATTGACGACCAGGTTGCCAATGTCATCGTAGCCCAGTTGTTATTCCTTAATCACGAGGACCCTGACAAGGAAATTCAAATGTATATTAACTCGCCTGGAGGCCAGGTGTATGCTGGGTTCGCGATCTATGACACCATGAAAATGATTTCTAATCCCATTAGCACGGTCGCGGTTGGCGTAACGGCATCCTTTGGAACGGTGTTATTAACAGCCGGGACAAAAACGCGCAGATACGCACTGCCGCATTCTACGATTCATATGCATCAACCTCTCGGCGGCGCACAGGGTCAGGCAAGTGATATTGAGATCGCCGCGAAGCAAATACTACACCAAAGGGCTTTACTGAACGGTATCCTGGCGAAGCATACCGGACAACCCCTTGAAGTGATTGAACGAGATACCGACCGTGATTTTTATTTGGACGCAAAGGGAGCCGTCGATTATGGCTTGGTAGATCAGGTACTTGAAATGCCTGAAAAGCTGAAAGAAAAAACCAAAGCGTAACAAACTCAATCCATCCGAAAGGGCGGGCCGTTGGCCCGCCCTTCTTGCGTTTATAATTCCCTGAATGTCTTACTTATCAACGTTCTCAATTGTTGCCTGCGATCTCAAATCCCAGGCTTGGGGTATCGCGGTCGCGTCGAAGTTTCCTGCCGTAGGGGCAGTTGTACCCTGGGCAAAGGCAAAAGTTGGCGCAATTGCTATTCAATCATTGGCAAATACCACCTTCGGCCCGCGTAGTTTGGAATTATTAGCGAGTGGTCTTTCCGCTGAAGAAACTCTATCAAAACTCCTTTCTCGCGATCGTGAGCACGACGAGAGGCAGGTTGGCTTGGTTGATTCCAAAGGAAGGTCAGTATCTTATACTGGCAAGTCTTGTTCTGACTGGGCGGGCGGATTGATTGGGTCTGGTTACGCCATTCAAGGGAATAGCCTGGCTGGCGCTGAAGTTGTCCGGGAGATGGAGCATGCCTTCCTGGACGCGAAAGGCGAACTCCCCGAACGTCTTTTTGCTTCCCTAGATGGAGGTAGCCGGGCAGGTGGCGATCGACGCGGGCGTCAATCCGCCGCCTTGTTCGTAGTTAAGCAAAAAGCTGGTTATGGCGGATATAACGACCGTTGGGTTGATTGCCGTGTCGACGATCACTTGAATCCAATCGGGCGTTTGGGTGAATTGCTCGAACTCTATCGGTTATATTTTGGCAAAAGCCCCAAATCTCAAAAAGTAAAACTGGATGGGGACGTGGTTAAAGAACTCCAGGTCATTATGAAAGGGCTTGGATATTACACCCCTACGAATGGGGATTTCGACGATGCTACCCGCGAGGCGTTCCGCGCCTTCATTGATAACGAAAATTTCGAACAGCGGTCTAATCCCGACGCAGGATGGATTGACCGCCCTGTTTTGGAATACCTTATGAAAAAGCTAAAGTAATTGGAAATGATCAAACACTTCTTCCCCCCCATACGTGGGTTGGTCCTGGACATGGATGGTGTTTTATGGAAGGATAGCTCTCCTATCGGAAACCTGCCCGCTATT
>CAZPCR010000643.1:0-1711 GCA_964585035.1 uncultured Anaerolineaceae bacterium | reverse complement strand
GTACCCAGGATGTTCAGGAAAAGTGGTACCTTGGTTCAGGCGCTACCGGGACTCAATGGCTTGGAATTTACATCGACGCACCCAATCATCAGGATTTTGGACACATTAATATCAATAAATGTACCACCCCATAAAAAGGCTTAACTCGATATCCAGGATTAGGAGCGCCCGGTCCTTGTGCCGGGTGCTCCTTTTTTAAACCGGGTATAATATTTTCCTACTTGTGAAAGGAAATAGGAATGCTTCTAAAAACAAAACAAGTATCTTTCGCCCTGCTGATCATCCTGGCTCTCACATTGAGCGCCTGCGGATCATCTGCGTCGAATAATTCCATTATCGCTACTTCGGTTGCCATGACCGTCCAGGCGCAAAATACACAGGTCCCCGCATTTACTCCAACTTCGCTGCCCGTCGTCGATCTTCCGACACTGCTCACATCCCCCACAGCAGGAGTTACTACAGTGCCGCCAACTGCGCCTGCAGCGGGGTCCAGTAATATCAAACCTTGTTACAGTGCGAATTTTGTCCAGGATGTGACCATTCCCGATGGGACGATCGTCACTCCCGGCCAGACCTTCTGGAAAACATGGCGCGTCCTGAACAGCGGTTCCTGCAGCTGGGATTCGACGTATAAGTTCGTTTTCAATGATGGCGACCTTATGGGTGGTGGATATGTCTATCCCTTCCCGGGTGCTGCTGCCCCGGGTCAGACAGTGGATATCCCCATTGAACTTTATGCGCCTACGAATGCCGGTACCTATACAGGCACGTGGCTGATCGAAGCGCCCGATAAAACGCTTATCGGTGTCGGTCAATACAACCAGCCTCTGTCAGTGCAGGTGGTTGTCGTAGCTGGGACGCCATCCAATGATAAAACTGCATCTCCTTATGGCATCACAAATGTATCCATCGATGTTACCCGTGACTGCAAACCTGCGAACACGTTCTACACCATCACAGCCTCTTTAACTTCCAACGGACCGGTTACCGCGGTCTTCACTGAGAACCAAAGCGACGGCCACAACACAGCCAATAGAAAACTCGCCTTTACCGAGGCCACAACGGAAACCAAGAGCTGGGATTGGAGCCAGGGTATAGCGTCGTCAACCAACCCTCGCTGGGTAAGTATCACTGTCACATCCCCCGCTTATCACGAGTGGCCCCAGGTAACTCTTCCTCCTTTATGCGGGCATTAACTTCGGAAGGGCCTGTGATAATCACAGGCCCTTTTATTGGTCTTTGACAAGACTGCCAAAGGGAACTTTTTCCGGCACCCCGGCGTCATCGACATTGTAATATCGATAATCAGTAGGTCACGGAATAAGCAGGGACAACCAATCTTTAAGGATGATGGCTGTTAATATCACAACCCCTACATCCCTGAAATCGGATGTTCCTTCTTGAAATACTGATATTTCAGGAGGAAGTCATGAGAACCCAAGCGAGAATTCTTATTGCACTCGTTATTTTGATGCTTGCCAGCCTGGCTTGTAACTTTTTGTCCGGTGGGAACAGCACACCACAGGCCGCTGCCACGCTGGATCAGTTATATACCGCTGCCGCTTTGACCGTGCAGGCATCAGTCTCGCAGGTGGCAAGTGCAACCCCATTGGTAACGGGGACCAACCCTTTTCCAACCTTTTCACTTGTAACCGCCACCCCTCTCGCGGCACCGGTCATTGAGTGCGAAGCGGCAGCCGTCGTCAAGGAC
>CAZPCR010000642.1:0-1711 GCA_964585035.1 uncultured Anaerolineaceae bacterium | reverse complement strand
CGACTCTTCCTCCAGGGTATGCTGGTATTCTTCTTCCAATGTCCGCGCCGGCCGCAAAATTAAATAAACGAGGACGCCGGGCAGGTTGAGAACGGCTACCAGCAGGGCCGAAAGGATATGGACCAATGGATCCCGGGCGCGTCCGCGGATATCGCGATACGTCCAAATTACAAGCGCGATCCAAAGCGCAGCTAAAAATGCCCCCCCGAAAGCCGTCAGGATCAGCAGAAAGTTACTAAGAAAAGTCGGATCAAAGGACATACCATCTCCTATCCGCCGACCGGGCCGCCGGCAATCCCACCTTGTGTGAGGCGGCGCAGATCAGATAGTGCAGATTCAATTTCATCAACCGTCACCGGCCGGTCTTCATCGCGATGCTTAAGCTTTCCGGCTCGTGCCTGATCCAATGCGATCTCGCGGATCGCGGTATTACGAGCCAGGGCCTCTTTTACCAAAGCCGCTCCCTGTGAATACCCGATCACAGGATTCAAAGCCGTGACCACAATGGCATTTTTGGATAACCAGCCTTCCGCCTTCTCACGGTTGGCTTCCAATCCATTTACAGCCCGTAATGTAAATGCTCCCACCGCACCGATCATTACCTGCATCATTTCGAACAGACTATGTGCGATGATGGGCATCATCACGTTCAATTCCAGCTGTCCTGCCTGGACCGCCAGCGCGACCGTTGTATCGCAGCCGATCACATGGAACATGGCCTGGTCCAGCATTTCAGCCATAACCGGGTTTACCTTGCCCGGCATGATGCTCGAACCCGGTTGCACAGCCGGCAGATGAATTTCATCGAGACCCGTCGAGGGACCGGACGCAAGCAGCCGAAAATCATTTGCGATGCGGATGAGTGTAAGTGCCAGGGTTCGCAGGGAAGCCGAGAAGTCCGCTGCATCCGCCATGGACTGCATGGACTCAAACAGGTTATCGGACTCATACAGCTTTAACCCGCTCAAATCGGACAATTTTTTAACCATTCTTTTGTGATATTCGGGATGGGCATTCAACCCTGACCCAACCGCCGTTCCACCGATTCCCAGTCGTCTTAATCCTTCCGCGGAGCGGGCGATGCGCTCTGCATCGCGCTCAACCGCCTTGGCGTATGCGCCAAATTCCTGTCCCATGCGGACCGGTACGGCATCCTGGAGATGCGTTCGGCCCGATTTGACAATATCATCGAATTCCGCCGACTTGATTTCCAGTGCGGATTGCAAGCCCTGTACGGAGGTTAACAATTCATCCAAACGCCACAACACGCCCAGACGAATAGCGGTTGGGATAGTATCGTTGGTGGATTGGGCCATGTTGACGTGGTCATTGGGATGGACATAATACTTACCCAGGTCGCCCCCCAGAAGCTGCGTCGCGCGGTTGGCGATCACCTCGTTTGCGTTCATGTTATGGCTGGTGCCCGCCCCAGCCTGGAAAGGATCGACCACAAACTCACCTTCCCATTTCATATCCATGACTTCTTGTGCGGCTTCTACGATGGCATTATTTAATTCCTTGGCGGAGAAAGTTCTCCCATCAACTTCGCGGGAACTGAACAGGCCCAGGTCGAAGTTGACCTCCGCCGCAGCTCGTTTAATGATGGCGATGGACCATATAAAGGCCCGCCATGGACGGAGTCGCGAAATCGGAAAATTCTCGATTGCGCGTTCCGTTTGAATCCCGTAGAGAGCCTGTGCCGGGACGAGCA
>CAZPCR010000641.1:0-1715 GCA_964585035.1 uncultured Anaerolineaceae bacterium | reverse complement strand
ATCCTCGTGAATAATGCCGGCATTACACGCGACGGGTTGATCCTGACCATGTCGGAAAAGGATTGGGACTCTGTGATCGCGGTTAACCTCAAAGGCACGTTCAATTGTTCCAAGGCCGCTGTCAAACATATGATCCGCAAACACTATGGCCGCATCATCAGCATTGCCTCCGTCGCAGGACAAATGGGCAACGCTGGACAGGTGAATTATGCTTCTTCCAAAGCCGGGCAGATCGGATTCACCAAATCGCTGGCCCGGGAAGTGGCATCCCGTAATATCACCGTGAATGCCATAGCTCCCGGTTTTATAGATACTGAAATTTTAGATGCAATGTCCCCTGAGACCCTTGCGGCAGGCATAAAGATGGTACCGTTGGGACGCAAAGGCAAGGCGGAGGAGATCGCATATGCAGCAGCGTTTCTCGCCTCTGACCAGGCCGCTTTCATCACCGGTCAAGTCCTGGGTGTAGACGGCGGCATGGCAATGATGTAGGAGCATTAATGACAGAATACAACCGCCCTCCGGGCAAAACCACCGTCTCACCTGAAGTACTGACCAGCATCGCGCGGATGGCCATTCTCGCCGTATCCGGCGTAAGCAGCCTGGCACCTGTGCCAGGGGGTGTGAATCGCATTTTCCAGCGCGGCCTGAATGAAGGTGTGCGCATCACCGTCCATGAGAACACGGTCACTGCCGACATTTATCTTATCGTCAAGGAAGATGTCAACATCCGCGAAGTAGGACGCAATGTACAGCAGCAGGTGGCACGTGCCATCCAGGAAATGGTTGGAATGGATGTTGCCCAGATCGATATTCACATTGAGAACATTGCTTATGAGGGGACCGAGGCCTGAGATTCCATGAAGCCCCGTACCAGGGCGCGCAGCGTGGCCCTGCAAGCACTTTACGAAATTGATATAGCGAACCATCCTCCAGCCGACGTATTTCAACGACGGTTGACGGAATCTCCGCTTGCTGATGACCTGGCTGAATTTGCACGCCAGATCACCTTCGGGGTTTTACCTCTTACCCACGAGCTCGATCTAATCATTGCCAAGTACGCACCCGAATGGCCGCTGGACCAAATTGCGGCCATAGACCGTAACATCCTGCGCGTGGCCTGCTGGGAAATGGCCGTGCAGGGCGAGACCCCGATGAAAGTCGCGATCAATGAAGCGGTCGAGCTGGCAAAGTTGTATGGATCAGATAGCGCGCCTCGTTTCGTTAACGGCGTATTGGGGAGCCTGGCCGAGCATCAGCATGAGATCGAGCAGCAGCTTAAGAATGCTATCCTGCATATTTCCATGAAAACTGAGTCCCTCGATCCTAAAGGTTAATGAATGGAATTCCTTGGCGTAGGCCCGTCTGAACTCCTCTTTATCATTATCATTGCCCTGATCGTGCTGGGTCCGAAGGACATGCAGAAAACAGGCCGCATCATTGGAAAGTGGATGAGGAAGATCATCACCTCCGACGGCTGGAAACTTTTCCAGCAGACCTCGCGTGAGATCCAAACCCTCCCCAACCGGTTGATGCGCGAAGCACAATTGGACGAATTGAAGGACTTACAAAAAGACCTGAAAAAGCCTTTGGATGTGAACAGCATCGCTCCACAGCCAGCTTCGTCCGGGGTTCCACAGCCGCTACAATCTGACCCAACTAAATTAAACCCACCCTCTGAACCCGAGCATACGATCCTGCCATCTCCGCCTCCC
>CAZPCR010000640.1:0-1716 GCA_964585035.1 uncultured Anaerolineaceae bacterium | reverse complement strand
CAGCTAGTCGTTCCAGCTCACGGTTCTTGGCTTCAATAATGGCTTCAGCGCGTTTGCGATCCGTTATATCGCGCATGACGGCCAGGTAACCATCGTTTTTGTCGCTGTGTACTTCTGTAATGGCTGAAATGCGGATTTCCAGATAGCGTGGGAGACTTCCGGGTAAAAAGATTTCCACAGGCAGCCTTGGTTTTGTGGAAAGAACCGATGCCAGCTCGGGCCATTGTCTGAAAGTTGTCAGGATATTATCTCCTTTTGGTAACGCCAGTTTATCCAGGAGAAAGGCTGCAGAAGGATTAGTTTCCACAACGCGGTTGTGAGGGTCGATCACGATAACCCCGTCTTGCATATTCTGTAGGAGCAGGTTATGGGCAATGGGGATGAGGTCGAAGAGACGGGATTGTGTAATGGCGAGCGTGATTATTATACTGGTTATGGAAAAGGATAGGATGGTTGTGTCGAGGCCATGAACCGGATCGGAGCCAAATAAATGAATAATATTTCCTAATATTGGTAGAAAAGTGCTGACTACGATGGCCGAGATCTGGTTTTTGTATAAACCGGTAGCTTGCCTATATTCCCTTACCAGTACAATATCTGCCAGGGCTACACATATATAAGCATAAATAGCATTAATCCAGAAAACTGGTCCGTATTGAGCGATAAGCAGATTCGAAGTTTCATTGATGGCGATCTGTGCCCAAAGTAACTTTTGAAATACGTTCGTAGTGGCCAAAAGAACGGTAATGACCGGGATCGTCCAAAGAATTATTAGTCTGCGAGGTGTTATCCAGTTTCTATTACTGGTAAAGACCACACAAAATATAAGCAGCAAAGGCCCGCCTGAAGCGATACCGAAGAACGAGAGCTTTGCCCAGAACAGTTTTTGGTCGAATCCAACACTGGCTGCCTCAAGCGCGCCCGTGAACGTCAAAATTAAGGTGGAAATCATTAGCCAGAAAATTGCCGCTCCGCCTAGTGCAGATCGGCGGTGCCAGATCAGGATTGTGGTTCCAGCCACAAGCACTGCAGTGAACGATAATATTAAAGTCGGGGAAGTAATTTGCCAATGCATAAGCAGGGTTTCGCGACCAATTATAAAATGTATCCGAAGCTTTTCGAGTATCATTGTCGTGTTAATCGATCAGGAGAATCAAATGGATCATTCAACCCCCACAATACTCTCTGTACTTGCCCATCCTGATGACGAATCATTTGGTATGGGCGGCACCCTGGCTCTTTACGCCCACAAGGGATACAACGTTTATTTGGTCTGCGCGACACGCGGCGAAGTTGGCACAGTGGACGCCGAATATATGCAGGGCTTTAGTACGATTGCTGACCTGCGCGAGTCGGAGCTCCGCTGTGCCGCTGACCACCTTGGTTTAAAGAATGTTTTCTTCCTTGACTACAGGGATTCAGGAATGCCGGGATCACCAGATAACCAACATCCGAATGCGCAAGTTGCCCATTCTGTGGATGAAGTGGCAAGTCGGGTTGTGAAATATATCCGCGAATTAAAACCTGATGTTGTACTGACCTTCGACCCAATTGGCGGATATCGGCATCCGGATCATATCCACATCCATCAGGCAACGGTATTGGCCTTCAACAAAGCTGATGACGCCTCCTTCCACCCTGAAGCTGGCTCGCCATTTAAACCCAAGGCGTTGTATTTTCATGTTTTTCCCCATAAGATGCTCAGCCTGGTAACAC
>CAZPCR010000639.1:0-1722 GCA_964585035.1 uncultured Anaerolineaceae bacterium | reverse complement strand
GTCTCAGCAACACCCCAGCCATGGGCGGATTTTGTATCGCTTGTAAAGGCGGCAAGCTGCTCCGGGAGAAGAGTGTGTATGGTTCCGGGAACTGAATAACATTTTACAGCATCCACCAGAATAGCAGCTTCCATTCCATCGAGCAAATCAAGGAGGGCCAGACCAGGTAACTCACTCACGTCCACCTTGATATCAGACCGCTTGGCGGTATCGGGATAGTTTTCCTGCCATTGACGAACAGCCTCCAAACCGACAGCATCGTCACCGCGAAGGCTCTGGCCGATACCGATCACCGCGATCATCATCCTTACTTCACCTCTTCCACTTTTAATTTTAAGAAGTGAGTAGCGCAAGAGATGCAAGGATCATAAGCCCGCACCAGATGCTCTGCCGTGAGTGTGGCTTCCGCTTCCGGCATCTTTACGATCTTTGGAGCCATAGCAAGCAGATCGGCTTCGATACGCGGCAGGTTTTGCGCGGTAGGGGGCGTGATCTTTGCAAATTGTACAAAACCATTCTCGTCTATTTTGTAGCGATGATACAAAAGACCGCGCGGCGCTTCGGTAGCACCCGCACCTTCTCCGGCCTTTAGTTTTAATTCGACATGTGCCGGACCTTGGGGTTTGTAGCTTTTGACGAGTTGGATGGCTTCTTCATAGAATTGAACTAATTCTATGGCGCGTGCAATCAGCGATTTATACGGATTTTTGAGGGGCAATTTCAGTTTGGAATCTTTGAGTGCTTTTTTTGCAGCCGGGAGTAACTGTTCGTGATTTAAGTTGAGTCGCGACAGCGGGCCGACAAGATATGTGTTCCCATCTATCGTGCGACCGTGTAATGCGTTAGAGCGTTTTACATGTTCTTCGATGTAACCCTTTTCGTAATCAGCGATGGAAAGCTTGGAGCCTTTTGAGGACCAAATCTCGCCTTCGATCACACCATACTCATCCGGATGGTGAAGAGCAACAAACTCGTAGTCGATCTCAAGTTCGGGATAAGGAAGCGTCATAGCCCACTTGACACAATCAATCGCCGTCTGCAATCCCCATTCCAAATCAGGGAGCAGCGCACGGATCGGAGCGGCTTCCGGCCAACTGTAGAAACCGCCAATGCAAACATTTACCGGATGTACCGAACGTCCACCGATGGCTTTCAATATCTCATTGCCAATCTTCTTCAGCCGCAAGGCGTTCTTGACCACATCAGGAGCGATGGCAGCAAGTTCAAATGCCGATTCTTTACCAAATAAATCGGGAGCTTGCAGCATATAAATATGTAAAGCATGACTTTCTATATATTCACCGCAGTACATCAGACGACGAAGGGCACGCGCATCAGGGCTTATCTTGACGCCCAAAGCATTTTCGATAGCGAAAGCCGAACTCATTTGATAGGCGACAGGGCAAATACCGCAGATTCGGGCAGTAATATCGGGTATTTCCTGTATAAAGCGATTGTGTAAGAACCCTTCAAAGAATCGAGGCGGCTCATATATATCCAGGCGGATTTCCACTGCTTTGCCATCTTGAAGGCCAATGTACAAACCACCTTCACCTTCCACCCGGGCCAAGGCCGGGACTTCAATCGTCTTCATTTTGTCTCCTTTGGAGCGGACAGAATGGCGTCGGCTGTTTCGCGGAAATCCGGAGCGTAGCCGCTGATACCACGGAACAAACGAGCAGCTTCACCCGGATAACGTTCCAATCTTTGATTGATCTCTGA
>CAZPCR010000638.1:0-1722 GCA_964585035.1 uncultured Anaerolineaceae bacterium | reverse complement strand
CCTTTGCTCGGCTTTGCGGATTGGAACGATACGGTCAATTTGCCGAAAGGTGCCGAGTCGCTTTTCACGGCCAATTTATACGGCAAAGCTCTGCTCGAAATGATCGGCCTACTGGACCATATCGGCGATAAAAAAGCAGCGGATGAATATCGCACCGCTTATAAGGAGATGAAATCCCGGTTCGGAGTTGCAGCATGGGATGGAGAATGGTTCATCCGGTACTTCGATGCAAATGGGAAGCCGCTTGGTTCGCATGAAAACCCTTATGGGCAAATTTACCTGAACGGACAGTCGTGGGCCGTGATCTCGGGCTTCGCTTCACCTGCCCAGGGAATCCAGGCCATGGATTCGGTTTACAAAAAACTGAATACCAAATATGGCATCAAACTTAGCGCACCGGGCTTTAATGGATATGACCCGAAGTTGGGTGGCGTTACCACCTATCCGCCCGGAGCCAAGGAAAATGGCGGGATCTTCCTGCATCCCAACCCGTGGGCCATGATCGCAGAGACATTGCTCGGCAATGGCAACCGGGCTTATGAATATTATGCCCAGATCAACCCCGCTGCCCGGAATGACATGGCCGAAATTTATGAGTGCGAGCCGTATGTATATGCCCAGAATATCCTCGGCGATGAACATCCGCAGTTTGGGCTGGCGCGCAATTCCTGGCTGTCGGGGACGGCCTCCTGGTGCTACCAAGCCGCCACGCAGTGGATCCTTGGAATCCGTCCCGAATATAATGGTTTGCGCGTTGACCCATGCATCCCGTCGTCATGGAACGGCTTCTCTGCGGTGCGCAAGTTCCGCGGCAGGTTGTTACGCATAACGGTTTATAACCCGCAGGGCGTCTGCAAAGGCGTCGTCAAAATGACAGTGGACGGAAAAATTATCCCTGATAATTTAGTCCCTTTGGATTTGGAAAGCGTCGAGCATCATGTGGAAGTCTGGCTGGGTCATATACATGATAGACCCTAAAGATCTGGTTGGTTTGAAAACCACGCAGATCTCTGGGGTCTTAAACGATATTAAATAAATATCAATAGTGAAGATATAAAATACCTTTCAGAATTACAGTTCATCGTATACTCCATTAATCTTTAGGCTAGAAAAGGAAATAACCGCCATGATTTTCGACCTTCCCTTGGAACAACTGCAAAAATATCTTCCCGAGCGCGTTGAACCTGCCGATTTCGATGGCTTTTGGTCAAACACACTCGCAGATGCACGTAAGTATCCGTTGGACGCGGTTTTCGAGCCGGTCGAAATGGGATTGAAGCTCGTCGAAGCCTATGATGTAACCTTTCGCGGCTTTGGGGGGCAGCCGATCAAAGGTTGGTTCCTGCTTCCGCGCCAGCGTTCCGCCGCCCTGCCGTGCGTGGTTGAATTTATCGGTTACGGCGGAGGGCGCGGCTATCCGCTGGATTGGCTGTTGTGGCCCAATATCGGGTACGCACTTTTCGTCATGGATACGCGCGGCCAGGGAAGCACATGGCGGACAGGCGATACCCCCGATCTAGAAGTGGAGCCGGGCAGCCCACAGGTTCCCGGTTTTATGACGCGCGGTATTCTACACCCTGAGACATATTATTATCGGCGCGTATTTACTGACGCGGTACGCGCTGTGGAGGCGGCGAGTACTCATCCTGCGGTGGATGCTAAAAAGCTGGCGGTAACCGGTGGCTCCCAGGGTGGAGGGATCACATTAGCCGCAGCCGGTCT
>CAZPCR010000637.1:0-1734 GCA_964585035.1 uncultured Anaerolineaceae bacterium | reverse complement strand
GATGCCTGTACCTGCGTTGCCCGGTTTAACTCGCGAAGAAATCCTTCGCTATTCTAGGCACTTGCTAATCCCGGAAGTAGGTCTGGATGGACAGAGAAAATTAAAGGGTTCATCGGCGCTGGTGATCGGTACCGGCGGGCTCGGATCTCCCGTGGCGCTTTATTTGGCGGCTGCCGGAGTTGGCCGAATCGGTCTAGTAGATTACGATGTGGTTGATTCTTCCAATTTACAACGCCAGGTTATCCATGGTACTTCCACGATCGGTAAGCTGAAAGTAGACAGCGCTCGTGAGAAATTATTGGATTTAAATCCGGATATTGAGGTCGAAACCTACAACGAGCCATTTACGTCGGAAAACGCCATGCGGATAGCCAAAGATTATGATATTCTCTTGGATGGGACTGATAATTTCCCGACCCGTTATCTAACCAACGATGTGGCAGTTTTTTTGGGCAAACCTAACGTTTATGCTTCAATTTATCGTTTTGACGGTCAGGTGAGCGTATTCTATGCCAAGGAAGGGCCGTGTTATCGCTGTCTTTTCCCTGAGCCACCGCCGCCTGGATTGGTCCCTTCCTGTGCGGAGGGAGGAGTTTTGGGTGTATTGCCCGGTACTATCGGCACCATACAAGCTACAGAGGCAATAAAGATTTTGCTCGGAATCGGCCAGCCTTTGATCGGCAAACTCCTGCTTTACAATGCCCTGGATATGTCGTTCGATTTTGTAAAATTGAAAAAGAATCCCAAATGCCGAGTATGCGGACCGAATGCCGACATCCATGAGTTAATTGATTATGAAGAATTTTGCGGAGTTCCAGGTCATGACCATGACGAAGGATCGGCCGGCGATGGTTATGACATCACAGCTAAGGACCTCTCCACCCGACTCAAGCAAAACCATTTGGTACTGTTAGATGTGCGCGAACCACATGAATTGGAAATCTCTGCGCTGCCGGGGGCGGTTAACATACCGCTCGGCACGTTAGCTGCCAGACTCTCCGAGATTGATTCGGCCCAGGATTTGGTTGTCTTCTGCAAAACGGGCGGCCGCTCAACACGGGCATTGGAATTACTTGTGAGCGCCGGGTTCAAGAAGGTAAAGAACCTGAAAGGCGGTATCAACGCCTGGGCGCAAGAAATAGACCCTAAATTGCCGATTTACTAATTTGATGAACGATTACTAAAATATCCCTGAACGGATAACTTGTATTCGAGGCCGCCAATACTTGGCGGCCTGATGTTTGATATACTAGTTACGAACGTTGAATGAAGAGGAGTATGTATGACGGGTTTGCCGGTATCTGACGAAAAAAGAGTATACGATAATATCCTCGGTGCAATTGGCTGGACTCCACTTGTGAGGCTAGGGCGGACGGCTTCAGGTGTGGCTGCACCAATATATGCCAAGCTGGAGAATCTTAATCCTGGCGGGAGCGTTAAAGACCGCGTCGGGTTGTATATCATCGAACAAGCCGAAAAACGCGGTGAGCTGAAGGCAGGCGGGACGATCGTCGAAGCAACCTCCGGCAACACAGGTGTTGGGCTTGCCATCGCTGCAACGCTCAAGGGATATAAAACAATTTTTGTCATGCCCGATAAGATGAGCAACGAAAAGATCATGTTGTTACGTGCATATGGGGCAAAGGTAGTTATTACACCAACTGCGGTCGGGCCTGATGATCCACGCTCTTATTATGAGGTTGCCAAACGATTTGCTCGAGAGGTGCCTAATGC
>CAZPCR010000636.1:0-1735 GCA_964585035.1 uncultured Anaerolineaceae bacterium | reverse complement strand
AGGTACACGCGGCAGAAATCGATGATGTCGGGTAGTTTCTTCAGGATCTCTTCGCCGGTCATGATGTAAGGTGTGCCGTCCGGGTTGGTCCGTCCATCCATGGCCGCATATTTGATGACCGATTCAGGCCGCACATCCAGGTAAACGTAGTTCTGTCCATGGATGCCGCGGCCTTCGCGTATTTCCGTATATATGGCCCGGCTGACCACGTCGCGTGAGGCCAGGTCCTTGACGTGCGGTGCATAGGTCGGCATGAAGCGCTCGCCTTTGTCGTTGATCAGCACCCCGCCTTCGCCGCGCACGCCCTCCGTGATGAGGATGCCGAGTTTGTAGATGCCGGTCGGATGCACCTGGAAGAATTCCATATCTTCGAGTGGCAGGCCGCGGCGCAGCACGATGGCCGCGCCGTCGCCAGTGTAGGCGTATGCGTTGGATGTCACCTGAAAGATGCGTCCATGTCCGCCTGTGGCGATGATCACAGACTTGGCGTGGAAAGTGTGCAGTTCGCCGGTGGCCAGCTCCACCGCCACGACTCCTGCGGCTTTTCCATTTACGATCAGCAGGTCCAATACCTGGTACTCATCGAAGAAGTTGACCTTGTTCTTCAGGCATTGTTGGTACAGCGTTTGCAGGATCATGTGACCGGTGCGGTCTGCCGCATGGCACGCGCGTCGCACCGGTTTCCCCGTTTCCAGGTTGGTGTGCCCGCCGAACGGGCGCTGTGCTATGCGGCCCTCCGGTGTGCGGTCGAAGGGCAGGCCCATATGCTCCAGTTCGAGCACCGCTTCGATGGCTTCATTGCACATGAATTCAATGGCGTCCTGGTCGCCGAGATAATCGGAGCCTTTGACGGTATCGTAGGTGTGCCACTCGGGTTTATCTTCTTCGTGGTTGCCCAGCGCCGCGCTGATTCCACCCTGAGCCGCGCCGGTGTGTGAACGCGTGGGATACAGTTTGCTGATGACCGCCGTCTTTGCGCCGCGCGAAGCGTACAGGCCGGCCATCAATCCTGCCCCGCCCGCGCCCACCACCACTACTTCAAATTCGTGAACATTTGCCATCCATAACTCCTGATTCCATATCCATTATTTTTTCAACATTGAAAATGCACGGTAAAAAATTCGGTGTCCTTGTCGACTGGTGGTTGTTTTTTTTAGGAGGACCAGATCACGTAAGCGCCGATGACGATCATCGCCAGCATAAAGACTATGCTGATGATCCGGACGATCTGCCGCGCCCGCGGTGCTGCCAGGTAATCGTCTGCGATCACCACCAGGCCGTGAACTCCGTGTGCCACCGCCACGAGCAGTAATCCGCTGGCAATCACTTTCCAGAAGGGCGAGGCCCACAGTGCAAAATTGCTTACGTTTGTGTTTTGCACATGTGTCACGTTCGGCATGAATGCCCAGCGCATGATGTCTGCAAAGTTCATCTGGGTGCGCGCGCCCATGATCAGCGCCCCGATCAGCCCGAACAGGATAAATGCATACATTGCCAGGGCCGAAAGCCGCGTAAAGATCCACATGAGCATTTCAAAATTCAGGCCGCGCTTGTTCAGGGATAGGTTTCTTGATTTCACAGCCATGCTACACTCCCATCGCTGTGCGCAGGATCACCAAAACGGATATCAGGTAGAGGGGCAGGAAGATCACCCACTCCACCCAGATGGCTTCGCGCTCGTATTTGATCGCTTTCGGCCACAGGTCCTGGATGGTGATTCGCATGCCGTTGATGG
>CAZPCR010000635.1:0-1736 GCA_964585035.1 uncultured Anaerolineaceae bacterium | reverse complement strand
CGAGGTCACGGGCATTACAACCCTCAACAACGCCCTGGACGTTCAAACTTCAGGGAACATCACCCTGACGCGCGTCAATGTACATGACAATGCTGGCGGTGGAGCTTACCTCTACAACACCAGCGGACCACAGAGCGGGACAAGCAAAGTTACCATTACTTCAAGCCAATTCAATGCAAATCATTATCCTTATGCCGACGGACTTCTCGTGTATTCCTGGGGTTCAATCACCCTCAGCAATGTAACAGCGAGTTCGAATGCAGCTTACGGTGCCATTCTGAATAATTGTCCCAATGGCTCTGACGATTGTTATTTGCAAATCTCCAAGCAGCCGATCACCCTCACCGGCGTCAACCAGTTCAACAATAACGGTTCTGACGGCTTGAATATATCAACCTGTGGTATGGCCGCACTCGCCGGCGTCACGGCCAACAACAACAGCTTCACTGGCTTGAATGTGTCCGCCTCCGGTGCGGCCACGCTCGCCAACATAACAGCCAACGGCAACAGCTCCGGTGACTGGCTTCTTGTGCACGACTACTACGGTGGCTTGAAGGTGTCCAGCGACGGTGCGGTCTCGCTCGCCAACATAACAGCCAACAGCAACGGCACACTCGCTGCGGGTACATACAGTGGCTTCGGCGCCTCCTTGTATAACATAAACTCCGACGTGACCCTCACGGGGACCAACCAATTCGACAATAATTGGTCAACTGGCCTGATGATCTCGGCTTTTGGCCATATCTCCATATCCGGTGTCACTGCCACCGACAATGGGTTGACGTTGGCCAACTCCACTGTAGGTTATGGTGTCAACCTGAATAACTGCACCTACAATTGCACCACCAAAAACGTTACAGTGAACGGCATAAATAACTTCTCCAATAACTACAATACCGGTTTGTACGTGAGTTCCAAAGGCGGCATAATAATTAACAACCTGACTGCTTCGGGTAACATGCATGGTTACGGCGCCTATCTTGACAACTGCGCTTATAACGAGGAGTATACAGTGTGTACCAACTCGGCTTCCTTGGCCGTCACGATCACAAACTCCGTTTTCGCTTATAACGGATACGACGGTCTGCGGGTCTGGAGCGGCGGCAACATTACCGTCAATAATATTACCGCCGACAGCAACGGCACCGATGCCTCCCGCCCAAGTGCCGAAGATCCGAGTGACTATTACCGCATATTAACAACCGATGGGACGGGCAAGGGCGCTTATTTAAATAACTATGGAGCCACTACCCCGAAAGCCATCGCCCTGAGCGGCATTACCGCCAACGACAATGCCGACGCGGGTTTGTTCCTTGAGACGTACGGATCTCTTACAACCAGCAACATCACCGCCAATAATAACGGCCATGATTGTACAGGGGATCCGAGCTGGGTTTGTAGTGGAATGTACGTGGATAACTCCGCCAGCATCACACTTACGGGAGCCAACAACACATTCAATTCGAACAGAAATGATGGCATCGATGCCAACTCCTGGGGCCCCATTTCGGTCAGCAATGTGCACGCCGATGGTAATGTCGAGTGGGGGGCAGGTATCTTTGGTAACGGCAGCCTTACCCTGCTCGGCGTCAACAGCTTCACAAACAACGGTTATGTCGGACTGGATGCCCAAAGCGCAACCAGCATCACACTCAACAATATCACGGCTACCGGAAATGGCGCTCACGACCCAAACGTCAATGATGGCGTCTACCTGGACACCTGCTTCTATGGTG
>CAZPCR010000634.1:0-1743 GCA_964585035.1 uncultured Anaerolineaceae bacterium | reverse complement strand
AGTACGCTTTGCACCAGCCTTATTTCAACTCTAAATATCGTTGACCAATATAATGGCTCACCCCTAGAAAAATACGAATTCTGGATCAGCCATTACTTAATAACAACTCTCAGAAGGATAATAAGGAGGATAAAGACCATTCCTATAATGACAATGATATTCCAAAGTATTGTAAATGACCTGATACTTTCAATGCGCCAATTCAATTGGCCTGCTCGCTTAGATGTTCGTTGTACCTCCTTAATATTCAATACAGCTTTCACTATGAATGCGCCTACGCCAATAATAAGCAGAATTATGATGAAGAGTTGGTTAAGATTATCCACCATTATTTATTCACTCCTTGAATTGAAAAGCTTTGCCTAATTTGAGCATATACGTTCATCAAGGATGGCCAATCTTGTTGCAGTGCGCAGAATGACAATGCATAGCCATCGGCATTGTGAAATATATACACATCCTGACAATGGCTTGTCACATTTTTATTGAATGATGGACTACCCCAAGTATATTCTTGAATCAAGCCATCCAGATTATTATCAGACAGAGGCTTAAAAGATAGTATGTTATGGTCTGTATGCATTGCAGCTCGTGATTGCCCCCAATTCACAACATTACTTATGTTACCAGTGGGAAAGGGTTTTCTTGCAATAGTTATATTTGCCATTTGTTTACCCGAAACGATAATCACCGCGATTATTTCGATATCGCCATGATTTCCTTGTGGGGTTTCGGCTGCTACCCAATTCTCTGGATATAATAAAGTGAAGCTCTTATCTTTCATTTGGAACAAGATCATCGGAGCAGGAGGTCCAAATCCAAGTGGACCCTTTCGAGTCGAGGGGTCAATGAATAGAACTAGAAATGAAATCATACACAATACCGTTAATGCCAAAAATATAGCTTGTGACCTGGTTATTGATCGGAGTTTTTCAAAAATTACCATTGCTTACTTCTCCTTAATGGTTAAGGCTCTTTTGGGCAGCATTAGCAATTATTGCTATTTCAGTGCAGCTATAAAATCATGGAATTTCCTCAAACCATGTCTCCGTCGTTGATCCGCTAGCCCCTACTGCTGCTGGACCAAATGTAAACCCCTGTATAGCACCTGGCTCCAATAGATAGGCATTTGCGTCGTAGAAATAAGATATATTGAACCCATGCCCGATTCCAACATTGAGATTGAATGTTGTAAAGGCGCCTGTGTAACTTTTAAAATCTTTAAGATTAAATACTAAACCACCATATGGGGCTATATCACCTCCAAGTCCATTGCCTTGCCCCGCATAACTAAACGCCTGGACCCCGACTTTGCCATTGTGCACCATGAAAACATCCTCTGCTCCAGCCGTGTTGTACCAGCCCGCTCCAGCACCATAATTGAATCCAAGTACACCTGCAGTAGGAATATATGCATTGGGTGCGTTGTAAGGGTTTGCAGGTGGATTTGCTGGATAACGCACAGAATATGTTGATATATGAATTAAATTTACTTGAACGGTAAATGGAGTATTGTCGTTCCACCATTTATCGCCACTGCTACCGCCAATAGTATTAAGGGTAATCCCACTTGTGCTATTATCTCCACCGGTAAAATTAGTAACGCCGGTTATACAAGCGATGGTAAGACAACTAGAATATCCGCTAACGGGTACATTCCAATTAATTAAGGGTCTACCCGAATTACTGGTAATCCCCGCCTTCATCGCCAACCTTGCCTTGCAATGATGGGGTCTCTCGCCA
>CAZPCR010000633.1:0-1743 GCA_964585035.1 uncultured Anaerolineaceae bacterium | reverse complement strand
TCTGCGGACTCTTGAAAGCCACAAGGCGTGTATAGGTCACTCCGAATGCGTACACGCGTCCGCTATTTGACAGATAGTCGTTTTTAAACATGGAATTCGGGTAGGCCTGTTGTACACCGTTTCCGTAATTTCCTCCCGCTGGCAGGCTGGCGGGAGGCAGGAGCAGGTCCTTTGGATTCATATCGATCACAGGAGAGGGTGTCGCATTGCTACAAGCAGCGGCGAGCAGGACTAACACAATAAGTACGAACTGATACTTTTTCATTTTTCGCCTTCGAGAAAAGGTTTTTTTGCCATCCTGTAAGAAACGCAATACAAACAGCTGAGGGTTATTTTTTATCCAATTGAATGGCCAGCCTTTTCTCGGCTTCTTGATGGCCGATAATTATACTTCTTCCAGTTAGTCAGGATCGAGCACGGGTTGCGAGCCGGATTTATGCCTCCGAAGTTGTCGATAGCTTTCCTCAGGTCGAATACAAGTGATGACTGATCACTTTAACCAAAACATACTCCGATAGGATATTCAGGCCATACCGTTATTATCATACACCGATTAAACTTTTTATATATTGGTTCAAAAATTTATTATAGAGGAGATTATCGAATGCAACGTATTTGGGCCTGGCTTGGCGTTCTTGGTGTCAGCATGTTTTGCGGAATAATATTGGTCGCCGTGGCTTTAGGAGCAATCATCCCCAAGGTCATCAATCCAATTGCGAAACCCCTTGTCTGCAGTAATGGGAACCTGCAAATAACACAAAATACAACTTCATACCGGCCCGGTGAATCAGACACCTGGACGACAGACACCTGCGTCGATTCGACCACCGGGCAGCAGCAGGACGTATCCCTTCAAACGACGCTCGGCGCGGGGTTCATCTACAGCCTTATCATCTTTGCCATCGTTATTGTTTGGCGCATATTTTCCCAAATCACTTCCGGAAAAAGTAAAGGGCAGGATAAGCTGACGGCTTAATCAGTCCTGATCGTTTTCCCGGTCCGCAAATTGCGCAAGGTGACCGCTCCAAGTGCGGCGGCGATCAGGGCGGCCATTCCACCCAGTGCCAGTCCCCAGCGCGCTCCGGCTGCCTCGGCAAACCAGCCCACGACAGGCCCTCCGATGGTGGTGGATCCCAGGAAAGCCACCGACCAGAACGACATCACCCGTCCGCGCATCTGGGGAGAGCTCTCCAACTGCAATACGCTGTTGCCAAGCGATGAGAAATTGATCGAGCACATGCCCACCGCTACCAGGGCCGCGCCGGAGAGCAGCAAGCTTGGCATGAACGCCGCCGCCAGTACCGCCAGCCCAAACAGCAGCGAGGCGCCGACCAGTTTGTAAGGCATAATGCCCTTGCGGCTGGCAAAGAAAATTCCTCCGATGGCCGCCCCGGCTCCCATCGAACCGGTCAGGAAAGCATAGCTGCTGGCATCTCCCTTGAATGTAATATGTGCGATGAGCGGTAGGCTGACCTGGAATTCAAATGTGAGCGTACCGATGATCGCCATCATCAACAGCGTGGAACCGAGCACAGGCGTGGAGACCACGTATTTGAAACCATCCCGGATCTGGCCTTTAGAGCGCGGCACCGGCGGCGTGACGAGCATTTCATCGGGGCGCATCATGCCCAGCATGATCACAACGGCAATGTACGAAACCCCGTTGACAATGAAACAGGGCGCCAGCCCGAAGGCGGCGATGACCCCTGCCGCGATGGCAGGCCCGATAATGCGCGCCAGGTT
>CAZPCR010000632.1:0-1746 GCA_964585035.1 uncultured Anaerolineaceae bacterium | reverse complement strand
CGATTTTGACCATTCGGCGCTGTGTTGGGTGCACTTGGAGTACCCTGCGCATTAGGCGCACCTGGGGCAACCGGCGTACCCTGAAGATTCGGCCGAGTTTGACCGCTCCCGAACGTCATGGGTCTGACACGATTGGCCATGAAAGCACGATTGCGTACCATAACCACCCCTCCGACCACCACCGCTGCTACCACCAGGACAATAAGAATTCCAATAATCCATTTCCAAACTTTGCTCATTCACGACTCCTTTGTGCTATTGAACGAGGAAATGATACTACCTAACTTCGAGAAACATATAAAAATAATATATGTTTATTGTATAGATTTTATGGGCGTAGGTGGCCGGAAAAAGATAGTGTTTCATATCATTCCTGATAGAATTCATCAGCCAGGTTACGGGAAGATCCATCCAAACCAGTCCCCACCTTTAAATTCATTAACACCATTCCATGAAAATAAAGATCCAAATTGTCACCGTTGCGCTATTGCGCATTATCCTGAACACCATGCACAGGATGGTCTATCCATTCCTGACCATCTTTGCACGCGGGCTGGGTGTGGATGTGACCGCCATCTCCTTCGCACTGACCGGCCGCAATGTAGCAAGCATCTTTGGCCCCATCCTTACCCCGTTTGCCAACCAGCGCGGGCGCAGGTTCGGCATGCTGGCAGGTATTATCGCTTTTACGCTTGGGGTTGGATTGGTGGCTGTTTACCCAAACCTCTTCACTTTATCGGCGGCGCTCATCCTTGCCGTATTGGGCAAATCATTGTTCGACCCTACCGTGCAGGCTTATTTCGGTGACCGCGTCGCGTATGAACAACGCGGCACTGCGCTGGCCATCACGGAAATGTCATGGTCAATGTCTTTCATCCTTGGCGTTCCGGCCATGGGTTATCTGATCAGCCGCTTCGGCTGGTCGGCGCCGTTTCCAGTATTGGCGGCACTGGGTTTTGGCATGTTCGCGGTCATCTGGTGGATGATCCCGTCCAAGGATCCCCAAAACACCTCGGGTTCCACCAAAAATATAATTAAGATCCCAGAGCACCAGGAGACATCTGACTCGCAGCAAAATCTTCGTGCGTTATTGGCTTCCATCCCGGCCCTGGCGGGCATATCCATCGGCCTATGGGCCAGTGCGGCCAATGAAATGGTCAACCTGATCTTCGGCTTATGGCTCGCAGATTCGTTTGGTTTGCAGATCGCGGCCCTGGCCGGCGCGTCAGTGGTAATTGGCCTCTCCGAATTAAGTGGAGAGGGCCTTGTGGCATTGACGACCGACCGGATCGGAAAGCCGCGTGCCATAGCGCTTGGGTTGGCCGGCAATATCCTCGCTTCCATCCTCCTGCCCTTAATAGGCCATACCGAAATCGGCGCGCTCATTGGATTGTTCCTTTTCTACATCTCGTTTGAATACATGGTCGTAAGCCTGCTGCCGATGATGACCGAAAGCGTGCCACAGGCGCGCGCAACAGTGATGGCAGCTACCATGGTGGGGTTCGGCATCGGCCGTTCGCTGGGCGCTTTTTTATCGACCTTCATTTATTTAAGACTTGGGTTCCTGTCTGTCACCCTGGTCGCGGTGCTCTTTAACCTGTTTGCCATGCTTGCCCTGGCAGAAGTGCAGAAAAAAGTCGTCATCCTGCCGCATATGATCGCCTGGTTCAAACGAGCCTTTCAAACAGGCTGATATAATAGTTCCGAATTACAGGGCCAAGAATAAAAAACTCATAACACGAAAGA
>CAZPCR010000631.1:0-1754 GCA_964585035.1 uncultured Anaerolineaceae bacterium | reverse complement strand
AGGATGGTCTGTACTTCGGGGCTGGGAGCAGGATCGGGAAGCGGAAACAGCTCATCATCCAGATCGGCAGCAGGGATCTGTCCTTCAACCCGGTTGAGACACACATTTATGGCTATCCGTACGAGCCAGGGTGCGAGCGGGCGATCGAGGTCAAATCGGTCGAAAAACCGGTAGGCGCGAATGAAAGCCTCCTGCGTTGCGTCTTCCGCATCGCGAACGCTGCCAAGCATATGGTAGGAAGCATTGAACACGGCCTGCTGATGCCGACGTACAATTTCACCGAAGGCATCCCGATCGCCTTGCAAGACCCTTCTGGCAAGGCTGCGCTCATCTGTGGAAGACATCTCTAAATTGTAGTACAGGGGAAAATAGAAAAAGTTGCAAAGAATAACGGTAAAAATAGATATGATCACCCCACAATTTAATCATATGAATTTTTAAGCCCTCACCCCCGTCCCCTCTCCCTCGGGGAGAGGGGAGAATATCTGAAAAACAGGATGGGGTTGGCGAAATCGCCAACCCCATCCTGTTTTTCAGAAGAATTATGAGATAAGGTGTGAGTATTGTCTATTTTTACTTTATTAGAGCCGTGAGTGAATGCTCAAATATCAAATCATTTGTGTCTTTGCTTCGGAGGCAGCGATCCTGTTTTTCTCCCTGATCGTCAGAAAGACCGAGAATACCACCATAATCAATCCAACGATAAATAATGCCAGGCTCTCCCACACGACGGGTTTGAGAATCTCGCGCAAGGCTGTGTCTGCAACCGACCGGAGCGAGGCGGAGATTTCCGGCGTTAGAGTTATGGTAAAACGTTTGGTGAGCCAGCGTTCCAAGATCCATCGTAACAGCGGGGCTCCGGTAAGGCCGATGGGAAACCCAAACAATCCTGTTAGAAATATGGGCCAGCCCCACCAGGCCAGCCAATCTTTAAATGTCCTCACGGCAAGGATCGTGATCACGAATAAAAGCGCAATGGGTAGAAGCGGACCGAACCTCATCACAAGCCGAATTAATCGCAGATCCTTCATGCCTGACTCGATAGAGCTGTTCGTTGCGGAATTAAGGATAGACACGTTGTCCGGGATGACGGATGCAGCCGATTGCAATTCGATTTGAATAACCGGCTTAATCAGATCGAGCATCCCTTTTGGCGGATTACAAAGTTCCTGCCCGAAGGAAGTTGCCATTCTTGCAAGCTGTTCAATCGTACAGGCGGGTTGAGATTGGATGATAGTCAATACTGCATTCATCCCTGCCGGGCCCGCCAGGCTATCTTTCAAGGGAACAAGGGAAATGCGGGGTGCCTGGTTCCCGCCGTTAATGTAAGCAAACACCTGATTAATTGTATCTTCAGCCATCGATTGCATCTGCTGCCCGGGTAATAACGCTCCCAGCAGGACTTTCCACTGGTCCGCGGATATACGGTGAAGGAAAGCCGGTGCATACCCTGGGATGTTTTTAGCCAGTAATTCACCAAGCAGACCGGGAAATTGTTGATAAAAATTCCCACTCTCCAGCGCCTTGGTATACATTGCCGGATTGAAGGCGCGTCGATCCATATTAAATAATATCAGACCGGCGACGGCTGTCACGACGAAGCACGTAGCCAAGAGTGCAGCGATCAAACGCGCCAGAACAGACAGGGTATTATTATTCATCCAGCTTTACGACTTCTATATAGTCGTTCGTCACCGTCTCGCTGGTTGCAATCCCCAGCACATCCAGAAGTTCGTTGGTCAACGTCGCTTTTA
>CAZPCR010000630.1:0-1774 GCA_964585035.1 uncultured Anaerolineaceae bacterium | reverse complement strand
ACTATTACAGACAATCATTATCAGTAATTCTTAATCCTTGGGAGAGGATCGACACCATGCAAATTACTCGTCAGGCCGATTATGCAGTACGTGCGGTTTTATATCTTGCCCATCTTGGCACCAATGAGCGCGCTGCCACCAGCACCGTAGCAGAGGAACAGCGCATTCCACCGTCATTCCTGGCCAAGATCATCTCACAGTTATCGATCGCAGGCTTGCTGCACACGTCGCGTGGGGCACGCGGCGGTGTGACACTGGCACGTGAACCACAGGACATTTCCCTTCTGGAAGTCATCGAAGCCATTGACGGGCCCATCCAACTCAACGAATGTGTTGGCGAGGACAGCCTGTGCACTTTCGATGACGATTGCCCACTACGCCCGGTATGGTCCGACGCGCAGAATGAACTGGTGTCCCGCTTAAAGAAGACAAACTTTGCGCAGTTGATGCAGCGAAACAAAGTCCTGGCTTAGTATCCTTCATTCGAAAGCCAAACCTCTCGGCTATAATAGTCGAGAGGTATTTTTTTAATTTTCATAGGAGTAACAACATGTCCGGTCCTCGCACTGTACGCGCCCCGCGCGGCACCCAGTTAACCTGCAAATCATGGCTCACCGAAGCCGCTTATCGCATGATCCAGAATAATCTCGACCCTGAAGTCGCCGAGCGTCCCCAGGACCTCGTGGTATACGGCGGGCGCGGACAGGCGGCGCGTTCCTGGGAGGCCTTCGATGCGATCCTGGAATCGCTCAAGAACCTGGAAGAAGATGAGACCCTGCTTGTCCAATCGGGAAAGCCCGTGGCTATTTTCAAGACCCACAAAGATGCGCCTAAAGTCCTGATCGCAAATTCCAATCTGGTTCCACACTGGGCCACCTGGGAACACTTCGATGTATTAGCCGTTAAGGGTCTCATCATGTACGGCCAGATGACTGCCGGATCGTGGATCTACATCGGCACACAGGGTATTTTACAAGGCACCTATGAAACCTTCGGCGCGCTCGCTACGCTCAAGGGCTGGGGATCGCTTAAGGGGAAGTTCGTTTTAACCGCCGGTCTTGGAGGAATGGGCGGTGCACAACCGCTTGCCATAACCATGAACGAAGGCGTGGGTCTCATTGTGGAAGTTGATGGAGAACACGCCGAACGGCGCCTCTCTCTAGGGTATGTAGATACCGTGGTAAATGACCTGGAAGAAGCCATGACCCTGGTCGAGGAGAATAAAGCCGCGGGCAAGCCGCTATCCATCGGGTTGATCGGCAACGCCTCGGATATTTATAGTGAACTCGTTGTGCGCGGCGTGACCCCGGACGTTGTAACCGACCAAACCTCCGCACACGAAGCGCTGATGTACGTCCCCTCCGGACTCTCCGTGGCGGCTGCCAATGAGCTTCGCAAGTCCGACCCCGAACGTTATAAAAAAATGGCCATGACTTCGATGGCAAAGCACGTGCAGGCCATGCTGGATTTTCAAAAAAAAGGAGCTGAGGTATTCGACTACGGCAATAACATCCGCCAACAGGCTTATAACCACGGCGTGACGAACGCCTTTGACTTTCCCGGTTTTGTGCCAGCCTATATCCGGCCCTTATTCTGTGAGGGAAAAGGCCCATTCCGCTGGGTTGCCCTCTCCGGCGACCCCGAGGATATTTATCGCACCGATGAAGCCATCATGGAATTGTTTCCTGATGATGACCATCTGCATCGCTGGCTCAAGATGGCAAAAGAGAAAGTACCCTTCCAGGGACTGCCGGCGCGTATCTGCTGGCGCGGT
>CAZPCR010000629.1:0-1776 GCA_964585035.1 uncultured Anaerolineaceae bacterium | reverse complement strand
CATCGGCCTATACGAGCGGATGGGGTTTCGAAGTATCCCGCCGTTCGGCGAGTACCGGGAAGACCCGCTCAGTAGGTTCTATGAGAAGCAGATCGGCTGAAGGGTTCAGGTTTATTTATGGAGCCTCTCACCCCATATCTCGATCAAATACTCGAGTGGCATAATAAGTTGGGCACTCCCCTCTCTGCGCAATTGCAGCCCGGCCTGGGTGCGGATGAGATCCGTAAAAAGATTGCCGTGCTCCCGTTCAAGATGCCCGAGGAATTTATCGAGCTCTATATGTGGAGGAACGGTACTCCCGCTCGCATCCAGGATTGGGTCAGCTTTGTGGGCAATAACCGGTTCCTGCCACTGGAGGAGGCGCTCGACATTTTCCGTGAAGGCCACCCGATAATGCAATTTTTTTATAAGATCTCTGATTGGGTAATGACTTTCATGGATTGGTCTGGTGAAGGATATGGGATCTCCGCCGTCAGGGAAAGCGACTCCACGGCTCCGGTTGTTAATCTCTTTGAAGGGGAGGGCGTAAATATTGTGTTTGAAAGTCTGGCCCAAATGCTGAAGACTACCGTTGCCTCCTTCGAGGCAGGTGTTTTCTCTTTGGGAGAGGATGGAGATCTGGACACGGATTTCTATAAACTTGGAGAAGTTGCCCACCGGCTGAATCCCAATATCGATTATTGGACGCAATATACTTCTTACCCTAAGCCCGGTGGATGAATCTGATCGCTCCCGCGTTGCACTCGGAGCCGGTCAACAGCCTGGAGGCATCCGGCGTCCGCGAAACCCGGATCCATCTGTAAGGACGGAGTTCAAAAATGAAATATTTTATGTTCGTTGCCGGGCTGCTCGCATTATTGCTTGGTGCCTGTAGCTCCCCGGCGGCAGCCACTGCCTCGGCCGAGGCGCAGACTTCCATAGCAGCCTCCGCCGAAGCCGCGTTCACCATAACCCCGTCTGCCATCCCGACGGAAACGCCTGCGCCGCTCCCAACACAGACACCGGTACCGAGCCCCACGGTCACGGCCCAGAGCACCGAGGATAACTGCCGTCATGCACTCGATACAGGTGAGGCCGGTCAAACGCATTCCACCACCATAAAAAACGAGACCACGGGAACCATCAGCGTGTCGCTTACGTTATATAAAAAGAATGCCTACGGCCAGTGCGGATATATTGTGGTTTCCAATATGAGCGGTAATTCCTCCGACACGGCCGATCTTCCGGCCGGAAGCTGGTCCGCTTATGCCTGGGCGAAAGGGAAAGGCAGCCCCCGCGTTGGTGCAGGCTCGTTCGTCGTCCAGCCGGCGCTGTCCAGAAAGATGCAAGTGTGCGTGCGCTCAGGCAGGATCGTTTACCAATCGCAGTGTTGAAATCCAAATCCATCGGGAAAGAACGAGGTTCAGAAATGAAATATTTTATGTTTGTTGCATGCTTGCTCGCCCTGCTGCTGAGTGCTTGTGGCACTCCGGCGCCTAAATATGATGCTACCCAGGTGCAGGCTACATTTAATGCCGCCATTGGTACAAAGGTCGCCATGACTCTGGCGGCGATGCCTACGATAACGCCCTCACCGCTTCCAACAGACACGCCGCTCCCAAGCCCGACAGTTGCCGTATTGGCCACACTGCCCCCCTTTACCGGCTTATCGACTTCGGTAAACCCGACAGCCACGCCACAGGGCGGCACGGGGAGTTGCCTTCATCCACTCGACGTAGGCCAGGCCGGTCCGGGGCATGCCACTCTCATAAAGAATGAGACCACCGGAGATCGGAA
>CAZPCR010000628.1:0-1785 GCA_964585035.1 uncultured Anaerolineaceae bacterium | reverse complement strand
CAGGGTCCAACAGGCTCTTTCAAGGATCGGCAGGCAGCGGTCACGATAGCTGCGCTTAAGGAAGCCGGCATCACGGAGATGGTCGCATCCTCCACAGGGAATGTAGCGATATCCTATTCAGCCTATGCATCAAGGGCTGGCATCAAGTTGTGGGCATTTGTGACTAGCCTGGTTCCGGCCGTAAAGATGCGCGAAATAGCCCTCTACGGGAGTCAGGTAATAAAAGTTACTGGATCGTATGACCAGGCCAAGCAAGTCGCGGCTGAATTTGCGCGTCAAAGGAATTTATATCTTGACCTCGGAGCTCGCACAATAACATCCATCGAAGCAATGAAGACAATAGCCTTCGAAATTGCCGAACAACTGACTGCCTTACAGGGTCAGGTAATTCCCGCTAATGGGAAACCGTCGATCTGGCGCACACCTGATTGGTATATTCAACCGATAAGCGGAGGAATGGGTCCTCTCGGAGTCTATAAAGGGTTTCATGAATTGAAGAAAATGGGATTGATCGAGCGAATCCCTTCCATTGCAGCGATTCAAACGGAAGGTTGTGCGCCGATGGTGGAAAGTTTCAGGCAGGGTCTTGAGTCCGCCATACCCGTTGCCTCCCCCAAAACCCATATAGAAACTCTAGCAACAGGAGATCCGGGACGATCTTACACACTATTACGCTCCCATATTCTCGAAACCAATGGCACATTCGAAAGCGTCACCGACGAGGAAGCCTTCCGCGCTATGCATGTTCTTGCAAAAATGGAGGGCCTCTCAACTGAGCCGGCTGCCGCCGTGGGTTTCGCCGGTTTGTTTAAACTTGTTCGATCTGGTGTCATCAAGCCGCATGAAACAATCGTAGTAAATTGTACGGGACACACTATGCCCGCCGAGGAATTCATTTTGGGCTCGAATTGGACCCGTGACGTAGAGTTCCCGACCCAAAAATCAGAAACTCCGCAGGAAGGTTTACTCTCTGCTCTCAACCAGGTCGTTCCCAATCGTTTCCCGCGCATAGCGATAATAGATGATACTGCCGATGCAAGGCGTCTTATCAGGCGGATTCTTCAGTCGCAGGGTAATTTCACTATTTATGAAGCAACGAATGGGAAGGAGGGTCTCGACATTATTCGACGTGAGCTGCCCGATCTGATCATTCTCGATTTGATGATGCCGGAAATGGACGGCTTCGCCGTTATGGATGCGCTCAAGATGGACCAGGAAACGGCTCATATTCCTGTTATCGTGGCCACCGCGAAAGAACTCACCCCGGATGAAAAAACGCGGCTCGGTACGCAGATCCAAACTCTTTTGCAAAAAGGGGATTTTCTTAATGACGAGTTCCTTAAGGAAGTGGAAGCGCTAATAAAATAGCGCTCCCGACCTCATCAATTTCAGTGACCTGGAATGCAAAAAAGCAATAACGAGGGTATATTCGCAGCGCTGAGTTCGGCAGTCTTCCTTGGGTTTACTCCCGTTTTTGGAAAACTGGCGATTAATTTTGGTTTCTCACCTTTGGCGGTTGTTGCTTTTCGTACCAGCATGGCAGCTGGCTTGGTATTCTTGTTTGTCATTCTTTTTTATAGGTCGTACCTTTATATTTTCCCTGTTGGCCTCCTGGGATGCGTATTGGCAGGCCTAATTAACGGTTTAGGATCTATCTTATACTATATGGCCCTCAATCGGTTGAATGCCAGCATCGGCCAGATGTTATATTCCCTTTACCCCTTCTTCGTCGCCATCTGTCTTATACATGACTGTCAACCTCTAAGCCCTTTATCTTTTTTCCGA
>CAZPCR010000627.1:0-1790 GCA_964585035.1 uncultured Anaerolineaceae bacterium | reverse complement strand
TTGTAGATGACATCCTCGATTTCACCGGGGAGCAGGCAACAATGGGCAAACCGATAGGTTACGATTTAATGAATGGCTTGGTCACATTACCGGCAATTTATTATGCAGAAGCGAATCCGAAAGATGAAGATATCAAGTCTTTGGCGGATGGCGGCTGGGGTAACCGGGATCATATGGCACGCCTCGTGGAATCGATCCGCAAGACAGATGCTGTAGAAAAAGCTATGATGGAAGCCCATCAACATGTTGAACTTGCTCTAAAAACGCTGGCGGGATTTGAACCAAGTCTCGAGCGTGAAGCGTTGGAAAACCTGGCGAAGTTCATTGTTGATAGGAATATTTAACCACTTCCACTCTGCAATTACCCACTCTTCTGATAGCTTACTAAGGTTAAGATGACAAATCCACGTCGTCCATTTCGATTAAACGTCGGTTTTATTATTCATGAGGATGTCGGTTCCGACAACGAATTCCCTTTTGATTTGGAAAAAGTCAAAGTTGGAGGGGATCTTGAATTACGCGCATTTAGTGGTCTGGTGAATATAGGCAGAACGCCGCAAGGTCTCCTGGTCACTGGCCAGTTACAAGGCGAAACCACGCTCGACTGTGTGCGTTGCTTGAAATCTTTCAATCACTCTATGCGCTGGGATATGACCGAGCTGTATGCATTTAATGAAAAGTCGGTAAGCGAATCCGGGCTCATCGTTCCCGAAGATGCCCAGATAGATCTGGAACCAATCATCAGGGACTACGCATTGCTTGAAATCCCCATCAATCCGATATGTAAACTTGATTGCAAAGGCTTGTGCCCTGAATGTGGGCAGGATCTAAATGCAAGGGATTGCGGTCATCATCAGGATTTTGACGGATCATCGTTTACTGTGCTTGAGAAGCTACTTAAATAAATAATCATATGATCTAATGGGTAAGGTTGCTAAATCTTCCAATAAATTATTGGAAAATAAGCCGGCGGCTTCACAAATGAAAATAAAAACTCGATCTTCAATAATAAAGGTAATGGGTCTGACCGCTGGATTAATGATTCTAGCTGCGGTCTTTTTATTTAATAGTTTGCAAAATTCATCACATGAAGATTACCGTGATTCAAATTTTTTAAAGTTTTGGGTCGCAGGGCATATGATCTTAACGGGTCAAAATCCCTATGATTCCACCCAATGGTATAACGAACACATTAAGTTAGGCGCATCCCAGGTCCCCGACAAGATATTTCTATATCCTTTGCCACAAGCATACTTACTTGTTCCCCTAGCCATGATTCCGATCGGAGAGTCATTCATTATTTGGGGGATCTTTTCACAAGCGATCATGGCAGCGACTTGTTTTGTTCTATTAAATCATTTTGCCACAACTGGACGAAATCGACTTTTTTATCCACTAGTCGTTTTCTTATTGTTTTTCGGTCCCATATATCTTAGCCTACATGTGGGATCAATTGGGGCAATTGCATTGGCTTTCTTAATTGTCGCTATTTTATTACTGGAACGAAAAAAAACATTGCTGGCAGGCATCGTTCTATCGATGCTTATCCTTAAACCCTCCCAGGGATTGCCAATCTTATTCCTCGCTGGATGTTGGTTCCTTTTCAAACAAGATTGGAGAGTCATTATTGGCATGGGAGTCGGTGGATTGATTTTGCTTCTTAGTGGATTATTTGTTGACCCGCATTGGATCCAGGAGTTTTTAAATAACAGCCACGCCGTGTCTGACCGAACATTAGGATTGCAATCAAATATTTACAGTTTTGCCTATTTAAGTTGTAACAAAAATAT
>CAZPCR010000626.1:0-1792 GCA_964585035.1 uncultured Anaerolineaceae bacterium | reverse complement strand
AGTATAAAAAGAGAAAATTGCTTTTATGTTTCCATATTCAGCGTAGACATAAGGGAACTGCGATTGAATACTAAACGGATAAAGGAAATAATTGTATAAATTTTGAAGGATGAATATGGGGTTAATCAGCGCGCTGTAATGATTCTGAAAATTCGGCACAGCGGTCATTTGATAAAAATAGCCGGACTCGACAAACGACCCAAAACGAGCCCAATTGTACCAACCCAGACCTGCAAAACCCAAGGCCAAGGGAATGATCAATGGCAACAGTTCGGTACTCTTTTTGAACGACCATTGATTCACACCAAGAATCCACCAAGCGACCATAAGCACCATAAATCCAATCGGCAAGGCCACGGTAAGCCTGGAGCCAATAGCCAGCGCCCATAAGGTCCCCGCGAAGGCAAGTTTCCAACGCGAGACTGGAGACATCAGAGCAATAAGTAAGGCAATAAATCCAGCCACCAGGAAGAACTGACCTCCTGTTATAGCTGCTTCGTAAATTCTCGCACCTCTATAGCTATCCAGCATAAATGTTGCAGGGCTGGCAAGCCCCACCAGCAGAATTGATATCCAGAGAATATATTTTGGTAAATCACTGAAGAAGCGGTCCCAGATTGCAACAGCCAGCAGGCATTGCAATATGAATACACCGGTAAGAAAACCAAATAAAAGCTGTAAATCTCCCAACCTCCAGGAAATGATCGGGTGAAGCAAGACTAGTATTAGAGCAGGTACCGGCCCCCAATACAAATAATATTTTCCAAGGAAATAGGAAACATCCAGAGGACCTTGAAGTCCCAACCCAATGGAAGACTCATAAGGATCGGGCGATTTTAATAGATTGGAACTTACCTTAATGGGAAGATAAAGATGACCTTTTAGAAAACCCCTTGCCAAATCAGCATAGAGGTGGGTGGGTGAAACCCAGGTAAACCATGTACCCGAACTGATAAACCAAATATAAACGAGCGTAACAAAAATCAGAATTGGAAAGGCGAATCGATATTTTTTTATCAATCCTGACAGATAGAGGACAACGTGATCTCTTCGAGCTCCTAGGATGATTGGTTGATTATTTACAAACGCCAGAATTTTACGCACCGCATTAAACGCGTCATCCATATAGCGCCAAAAAAGGGCGGCGCATAATATTACACAGACTCCAAAAACTAAAAGAGCAATTCGTCTTCTCCCCCAACCCAAGGATGGATCCAGCCCGAACCTGTCGGCAAAAATTGCTGTCCCCATAATCGCCAAACCAATGAACCCGAATATGAATGGGACAGCTATCTTTTTTTTCATTAATTAAATTATAACACCCGCATCTTTGGTACTACTAATGCCACCAAAGGTCATGCGCATATAGGAGCTGGAAATTGGAGGGTAGTACAATTACGGAGTACTGCTGAGTCATAGAAACTTAAACAAGACGCAGCAAGACCGCAAGATTACTTCCTGCTCACTATCATCTACTTATTGGAGTTAAATATGCCTGATAACTTTGATGTTGTTGTAATGGGCGCCGGTCCTGCCGGTTATGTAGCCGCCATCCGCGCTGCCCAATTGAAACAAAAAACCGCCATCGTGGACAAACAATGGCTTGGTGGAGTTTGCCTGAATGTCGGTTGCATACCATCCAAGTCGTTGCTGCGAAATGCCGAGATTGCCCACACTCTGCGCGAACGGGGAAAGGATTTTGGGTTTTCCTTCGATAACCTGAAATTCGATTACAGTGTTGCCGTGAAACGTTCGCGCCAGAACTCAGACCGCCTGACCAAAGGCGTCGGCT
>CAZPCR010000625.1:0-1797 GCA_964585035.1 uncultured Anaerolineaceae bacterium | reverse complement strand
CAGGAGATTAACACCGGGGAGGCTGGAATCACCGAATGGATCGAAGCCTTAAATCGTTCTTATCCAGATTGGCGCATATATATATCTTCCCAACTTTCCGATAGCGAATACGGGGCAGGAAAAATATTAGATAAATTAAAATCGCGTTCAAACGTCATAACCAATGACGAATTGCATCTTAGCGTCTCTATGCGTTCATTCCGTACTGAGCATGTATCTTTATTGGTGAAACAATTGCTCGACCTTGACACCAAAGAGGCGCGTATTACTCTATCGAAAGTAAAAAATAAATATCCAATTGTATTAACACGTGATATTTCCAAAGCAAAACAATGGTTAAAGGATCAAGCAAGGGGTTCAGAACGATATGGGATCCTTGTTTCTTCCCAGGCGCAAAGATTAAAACCATATGCGATAGATGTTAAATCGCCAATGGATCACATTCATTGGTTCCTCGATGGAAAAGAGGATGTGCGTTCTTCATATTATCTTGAAGATGTAGCGACAGAATTTCAAGTCCAAGGACTAGAGCTTGATTGGGCCTGTATAACTTGGGATGGCGACTTCAGATTTGCTAACAAAAATTGGGAGCATTGGTCTTTTGTTGGAGATCACTGGAATCATATTAAGAAACTTGAGCGCCAAAATTATCTCAAGAATGCTTACCGTGTTCTTCTAACTCGTGCTAGACAGGGAATGGTTATCGTTGTACCTGAAGGGAATTCAGAAGACCCAACACGTAAACGTGAATTCTATGACCCGACTTTTGAATATTTACAGGGAATTGGATTTACGGTTATCTAAATTTAATAAAATAAGCATAAAACCAAAACAAAAAAACTCGATAAGCCCTGATACTCATGGACGCCAAAAAACCTCCCGGTAGGGGAGGTTATATGCTTATTTTGCAATCCCCTACATCTTCAGGAATTCCAGCAGCTTGTAAACCACCATCGCGGGCCAAACGATCGCTTTTAAAATACCAATCAAACCAACCACAAATGTAGTGGCGTGCTGCAGGTAATACACCAAAGCGCCGACCAGGCCAATTCCATACACGGGCGCCGAACCGGCGTTCTTATAGATCACTTTCCTTCCCTTATTATCGTGCTGGGGGGCATTTGTTTCATTGGTCATTTTTTATTCCTTTTTCCTCGGATAATTATTTTCGTCACATAAATATACGCAGCACGGGCCGCTTGGTTTTGGGCGAGTGAGCGTCAAGCGAACATCGCCCACTTCGACGACACGAGTCGTCGAAGCATACAAATTCTCAAACCCATTCGACCGGTCTCAACACACTTTATCCGCCATGCACACAGTAGACACTATGGACTCATCTGTACTTGACTATAGAACATTTGTTCTGTATAATGAATCATCTGTCCTTTCAAGAAGGGCGCACTTCCCGACGATAGCGAAGCGTAGTGGAAGCAATCTCGCTCTTTGAAGCCTTTTTTTCAAAAGTAGGAGGTTTCTTGAGACAGTTGAAAATAAAAAAGTATTCGTTCCTCTTCGATCCTCGGTAACGAATAACATGAATACTAGTACCTTAACATTTCTATATCATCATTGTGTTGTCCCCTAACCGACGAGAGGGTTGTCGGAGATGCCAGGTTCACTTCCTGGCTCGGAGATACCCTAGGGGCGCTGAGCACTCGAAGAGTTCGAAGCGCCCAAAGGGCAAACCTCAATTGAATGGGTTTTTTAATCGGTGGTGACCGTAGGAAGGGGTCGAGTATGAGTCGAATTGCTCGATTCCTCTCGTAAATTGGGTATAAAACCGTGAATTCTTTT
>CAZPCR010000624.1:0-1802 GCA_964585035.1 uncultured Anaerolineaceae bacterium | reverse complement strand
CGGACAACGTTTTCATCGTCCACGACAATAATCCGTATTTTTTTCATGCTCACCGCCTGCGTTTAATTGGTTTCACTGAAGGGTCCTTGCGGACTGTTACCACGATGGTTGTCCCCTCGTTGGGTTTCGAGCTTATTTTCAAAATCCCATTAACTTGAGACGTCCGTTCGCGTATATTCCGCAGCCCGAGGCCGCCACGGTCCACCTTTTTTTGATCGAACCCGCACCCATCATCGCGGATTTCCAGTATAACATTTTTGCGTCCCTGTTTCAGTGTGACCGTTATTGATTTTGCTTTCGCGTGCCGCAGGACGTTGTTCAATGCCTCCTGGGCTATGTAATAAAGGGCGATCTCCTTGTCTTTTGAAATGGCGATCTCGTCATCGGCTAGGAGTCTGGCTTTGATGTCGGCCCTGCCTTCCACGGCGGCCAGGCGATGGTGCAGGACGGAAATCAACCCGTCTTTATCCACGTCAATGGGCTGCATTTGATATAAGAAAAGACGCATTTCTTTTACCGCCTGGCGCGCGCTCTCCCCGATTTTGGCCAGCACCTCGGTTGGGATGACTGTTTGACCGGCTTCCAGTGCAGCCTGGGCGGCTTCCGTGGTGGTTACAAGGCCGTACAGCTTCTGGCTGACCGAGTCATGCAGGTCGCGCATCAACCTTTGGCGTTCCGACAAGGCAATCGCCACCTTGCGACGGCGGTCGCTGTCGATGAGGGACGCAATTTGATCCGAGATGGTGGTTAAACGCACGATCTCGTCCTGGCTGAATACTGGTTTTTCTTTCCTTCCCAAACTAATGAAGCCGATAATCTTGCTCTCATCTCCTGCCTGGGTGATGAGCGGAATTATTACAAGGCAGGCCAGGTCCATATCCCGGATAACCATCGGTAACCGATCGTCACCCGCTTCATCTATCTGAATGGGCTGCCGATTCTTATAGGCCCAATCAAATATGGGAGAATCGGAGGAGATCAAGGATAAGTCGTTAACGGCATCTGCGGGAAACCCAAAATGGGATGCCAGGAATAATCTTGGCTGCTCGCCTTTTTTAGTCCTTTCATCCAGCAGGAATATACCGACCACCTGACTGCGGAACGGATAAATAATATGGTAAATCGATTCGAGTAAAAAGTCATCGAGATTCAAAGTGCTGCTGGCGGCGCTTGAGATTTCGGTGGTAAGGACGAACATTTCATCGCGGGCCCGTTGGCGCGCATCGTTTGCAAGCTTGCCATCCGTAATATCGCGCCAGACAATCAGGCGGCCAAATTGCTGGTGATCGCGATCCATCAGGGCCGAGCTGCGGATGTTTAGATATCTCCAACCCTCTTCCGATTTAACGCTTCTTTTTACGTCCAGGTCCTGACTGCCATTAAACGTTTGTCCAAGGTTGGGCAGGTCACCTAATACGGAACCGATTGGCTGACCGATCACTACATCACGAACCAGGCCTGTGATCCGTCCTGCCGCCGGATTCATATCCACAATATTGTTTTCAGGGTCCAGCACCATCCAGCCATCGTCCATCCCTTCCACCACAGTCTCACGATTAAATTCACCGGCTGAGACTCTCCCCGAGCGCCGGTCGAAGAGAGCGTAGGTCATACCCATGGCGGCGGCTGTGAATCCGAGTGGGGAGCACACAAGATCGGTAAAAGGGCTTATCCCCAATAAAGCAAGACTCAGGACGATCAACGGAAAGAGCGAACTTATAAAAATAATCCCGAATTGGCTGCGCTGCAAAGAAAGCCTTTGTAGAAAATGGTCTAAAGAGAATAGAACACTGGCTCCAACC
>CAZPCR010000623.1:0-1805 GCA_964585035.1 uncultured Anaerolineaceae bacterium | reverse complement strand
CAAGCGGCCTGGAATTTTCAAACCTGGCAAGTTTGATATATAACCCCTTTACCCGTAAATTCAAAATCGCCATCGGCAGGGAAGATGTAAATTACATGGCGCATTTCATCAGGAAGAACTACAACGTACTGCGAAGCGGCATGCGGAGCAGTAGATCTTATCCGTAAAATGTAGCAATCTGCTTTATTGGTGTATGCAGCTTCAAGATGCACATAAAAAAGCGATCCTTTCATGAAATTTACGGAAAGGCTCTTGATTTCTACCTGGAGGTTTTTTTAAATGAAGCCATTTTTTGCGTTATCAAGGACTACCCACGGGGTTCTGGATATTGCCGCTCCTTGTTTTTGCGCCCTGTTATGGTTGGGCGATTTTCCTCGATGGCACGTCATCCTCTTGTCGCTCTTCACCGGCTTTGCCGCTTATACGGCCATATACGCCCTTAACGACCTGGTTGGCATCCTGGTGGATCGCGAAAAGTTCACCGGAGGCATCAACCCCGGGTATTCCGTGGAAGCATCTGACATGCGCTATCCCATGGCGCAGAATGCGCTCAGTTACAGGGACGGAATTCTGTGGTTTTCTGTTTGGTTTGTCCTGGCCGTGATCGGTTCCTACCTGATCAACCCATTCATTGTCATAATATTGGTCACAGCCGCAGTTCTGGAAGTTTTTTATTGCCTGCTGTTTAAAGTCACATACCTGCGGACATTGGTAAGCGGTCTCGTCAAATCGAGTGGACCGATTGCCGCCGTTTTTGCCGTGGACCCAAAACCTTCGCCATATCTCCTGGTACTTGTAGTTGCCTGGATGTTCTTTTGGGAAATTGGAGGGCAAAACATCCCGGCAGACTGGAACGATACCGTCGAAGACCGGCGCGTAAATGCAAAAACAATTCCCCTGCAATTTGGCTTCGGAAAGGCCGCGTTAATAATAATGACCGCTTTGGGCCTTACGGTGATCGAGGGCAGTTTCCTGCCGTTGGTTTCGCCCGCAAACCTTGGATGGCTTTATGTTTTGGCGAGTGTGGTCCTTGGCTATTTTCTTCTATTGAAGCCGGGCTTTCAGCTATACAAAAGTAAAACAGGGGGTCAGGCGGCCAGGTTGTTCGATCAAGCCAGTTATTATCCGCTTTCACAGTTTGTGCTGATATCTCTCTTTTTGGTGGCGAATAAGGTCTTTGGCGCATAGATCGGAAAAATCTATTCACAGCCCCTTCATGAAGTTCCCGGAAAAAAGGATATGGCACAGGACGTACATCCTGTGCCATATCCTTTTTTCCGCAGGTGCAACCGAAAAGGAAAGGCGATTCTAATCATTATTCGTAGTGTTGCTGTAGTAGCTGCACGTTCAGGCGTCAGGTGCACCCTTTGTTAATCTGCGGTTTTGCTGGTACCTCAATATGGTAACTATTTAGTAGATTGAATATTCCGCCGCACGAGTATTCCCAACGGCAACCCGATCAGCAAAATATGTTCTATGAGCGTCTCGATAATTTGGGGCACTGTTAGTGGTGACGGAGGTGCGGCGCTAAGAGGCAGAACAATAAAGGTCATTACAATGAAAACGCCGACCCCATACAGGAGCGAGCCAACAATGACATAGCGGCGCAGAAGAGGAATTCCGTAAGAGCTCACTATAAAAATGCCGGCGATGATAAAGGTCATGAGGAATTCAAGGACTGCCCCAAGCAGGGCGGTGGTGAGTCCGCCCGCGAAGGCGGCTTTACCCATTGCCCCGCTGGCAATATATTGAAATACAGGAATAAATGGGTACTTTTCAAGAAGACTAAAAACGATTCCATCCTG
>CAZPCR010000622.1:0-1805 GCA_964585035.1 uncultured Anaerolineaceae bacterium | reverse complement strand
CGTAACCATGGATGACGACCTGCAGCATAACCCGGAGGATCTGCCAAAACTATTAACGAAACTGGATGAAGGGTACGATGTGGTCTACGGCGTTCCTCGGACTCGCGGTCAGCCCTGGTGGAAAACCATTTTCTCAGCTGTTGTGAAAAGGGCTGTTTCGTCTGTGATCGGATTATCGGCGATACGCGAGATGAGTTCCTATAAGGCATTTCGTGGTCGCTTGAAGAAGGCCTTTGTCGCGATCAATACACCCGATGTTCAAATAGATGTGCTGCTCTCCATGACCACCACACGCTTTGCCACGGTGGAGATCGAAGAGACGCCCCGCACTGCCGGCGAATCAAACTATGATTTCAACAAGCTGATAAGGGTCTCGCTGCTGATCCTGACCAATTACACAACCATTCCCTTGCGTTTTGCCAGCATCCTGGGTTTTTTATTTACCATCATCGGCGTCTTTGTCCTGATCTATGTACTCGCCGAATACTTCATCGTCGGTTCGATACCCGGTTTCTCCTTCCTGGCCTCCGCGATCACGATCTTCAGCGGCGTTCAACTTTTTGCATTGGGGATCATTGGTGAATATCTGGCGCGCATGTTCGAAAGGACCTCCGGCAAACAGCCTTATATTGTCCTGAAAACCACGGACGGTGCGGAATGATCGTTGTGATCCTGCAGCCATCCTACATTCCATGGCGCGGCTATTTCGATCAGATCCGCCACGCCGACCTGTTCATTTTTTATGATGATGTGCAATATGATAAGCATGGCTGGCGGAACCGCAATCAAATAAAAAGTCCCCAGGGAAAACAGTGGTTAACCATTCCGGTGCATAGCACCGGTGTGACCCAGGGGATCGGGATCAAGGATGTGAAAATTGACTGGAGCAAACCCTGGCAGAAGAATCACCTCAAGGCGTTGACAATTTCCTATAATAAAGCGCCTTATTTTAAAAAATACCTGCCCTTATTGGAACAATTTTATTCACGCCACGATGAATCGATCGCAGATTTCACCGTGGAGACCACCGTCACCCTGGCGCGCGAATTGGGCATTCACCATACCCGCTTCCTGCGCGCCTCCGAGCTGGAAGGGATCACGGGTCAGAAGACCGACCGCCTCATCCAGATTTTAACAAAAGTGGGTGCGACCCATTATGTCAGCGGCCCCGCTGCACGTGACTATATCGAGCAGGAGAAATTCGAAAAGGCCGGCATTAGCCTGGAATATATTGTTTACGATTATGCTGAATATCCGCAGCTTTATCCGCCTTTTGATTCCAATGTTACGATTATGGACCTGCTTTTTATGACCGGCGATCAGGCTTTGAATTATCTGGGTAAGGATGATGCGCGGCGTCCGTGAGCAATGATAACCATTCTTGCGTCGCGCGCTTCGGCAATTATCTATAATTTGCTTTATGGCCGGGATGGGGGGCGCACGTTTATTCTCCCAGCCAATATTTGCCCTATTGTCCCCATCACCTTTTTAAAAGCCGGGATTTCATTTGAATTCGTTGATATTTCTTCCAAAACGCTGCACATGGACCTGGAGCAGACTGAACGACAGCTTAAGACTCGCAGGTACGGTGGATTGCTTTATGCTCATACTTATGGCGACCCATCCACTCCGCAGGATTTTTTTAGCCTGATCAAAAAGCAATATCCCGATCTAATGGTCATTGATGACCGCTGTCTTTGCATTCCGGACCTTGAGCCCGATCCAACGAATACGGCCGATGTAACTCTTTATAGTACAGGCTACGCTAAAATCGTCGACCTGGGATATGGCGGGTTTGCATATTT
>CAZPCR010000621.1:0-1819 GCA_964585035.1 uncultured Anaerolineaceae bacterium | reverse complement strand
GGATGTAATGCGAGTCGTACGAGTGGATTTTGTTAAACCGAGTATAACGGTACTCGATTTCCCTCGAGATCTTTGGGTGAAAATTCCATATATTTCAGATAATCTTAACGGACAGGATCATGAAAAACTTAACCAGGCCTATTTATATGGCAATCCCGGAGACGGCTTTCATTATTGGGATGACCCAAGCGCAGGGCCAGGCCTTCTTGCCCTTACGTTAGATCTAAATTTCGGGGTGAAGGTTGACCATTATCTGGCCGTTAACATGCAGACTTTTGTGAAAATGGTGGATGCCGTCGGGGGATTAGACGTAAAATTAGACCAAAATTATGGCGGCGGCCATCTTCAAATGGGGAATGAACATATTGACGGCACCGAAGCTCTGGCATTGGCGCGCAATCGAACAGAAGGTGTGTTTTCACGAGGCAGCAATCAAGATATAGTCTTATGTGCTTTCCAAAAAAAGCTGACGAGTCCGGATATGATTACGGAAATTCCCAGCCTGGTACAATCATTTCAAGGGTCGATTCAGACAGATCTAAGCCCTGCAATAATGAGCCAATTAGCCTGTCTCGCTACACAAACTCCACGCAAAAATATCGCCTTATATAGTTTCCCGGAAAACTTATTTACCGGCACCAGGATATACGATCCAGTATTCAAGAAACCTGTCTTCATTTGGGATGTAGATTTCATGATTTTACGCAATTACGTTGCCCAATTCCAATCCGGCTCATGGCCCGATTCTGGAGACACATCCACCTCAAATCATAGTGCTTCCTTCTGCCAGTGAAGAATATCCCGGACCTTAACCCAGCTGCTCTCATCAAGCAATATGGGCTTCACGCGGATAAACGTCTGGGGCAGAATTTTTTATGCGATAGATTTGAATTGGAGTGTATTGCTGCGGCGGCTGAAATCGAGGATACCGACTCAGTGTTGGAAATCGGCCCTGGTGTTGGAAGCTTAACTCGCTATCTGGCCGGTTACGCTCACGAAGTGGTAGCTGTCGAACTTGATGAAAAATTTGACGGTATATTGCAGATCATTCTGAAACCTTACGATAATGTTCGCGTGGTCTACGGCGATATTTTAGAGCTCTCTCCTAACCAATTGGGACTACCACCTAACTATATCGTCGCTGCAAATATCCCTTACAACATCACATCGGCGATAATCCGCCATTTGCTCGAATCGGATTCAAAACCGCGAAGGATCGTACTCACGATCCAGAAAGAAGTTGCCCAACGTCTTTGTGAGGAACCGCCTAAAATGAGTCTACTTGCATTGAGTGTCCAGGTTTACGGAAAGCCAACGATTATAAGGCTGATACCTGCTGCAGCATTTTATCCTGCACCACAGGTCGATTCTGCTGTAGTTAGGATCGAAATTCATCCGGAACCCATAATCAACGCTCCGTATCTTCCTGTATTTTTTCGACTCATAAAGGCCGGCTTCAGCCAGAAACGAAAAACTCTTCGAAACGCACTATCCGCCGGACTTGCGACATCCACTGAAGAGGTCGAAGCTTTGCTTGATCAAACCAAGATTGATCCGCAGCGACGTGCTGAAACATTAAGTTTGGAAGAATGGGGATCGCTTACTGAATCAAGCATTAACCTTAAAACTTGATGCTCTGGCTTTTTTCCCCGCTTTATATAGATCCCTGAAATTCCATTTAACAGACAATACTCGTAGCGCAGCCTCTAACTGGATTTTTAACGACATTTTTGAAATTCCCGAGCGGCGGTCTGCAAAATAGATGGGCACCTCACCAATTTTGTATTCCAGGCAAAAGGCGAGGTATACCATTTCAACC
>CAZPCR010000620.1:0-1830 GCA_964585035.1 uncultured Anaerolineaceae bacterium | reverse complement strand
GAACAGGACAGGCGGCGCGCAGAGTTGGAAGCAGACCGGCGATCCCAGGTGGGATCCGGAGAACGATCCGAAAAGATCCGCACATACAACTACCCGCAAAACCGTGTCACCGACCACCGCATCGGCCATTCGATCTATAACCTGCCGGCTGTCATGGACGGAGGCATCAATGAATTCATCGAAGAGCTTTCGACACGGGATGAAGCAGAACGGTTATCGGCAACCAGTCCTTCATCCGTAGACGACGAATAAATCCATGTCCGTGTTATTGCAGGATTTACTCGAAACAACCGCGGAACGACTTTCACCGCTGAGCGACACTCCCCAGCTTGATGCACAGGTTCTGCTGGCACATGTTTTCGACAAACCACGCACCTGGGTGATAGCTCATCCCACTTCAACCCCAGATTTCGAACAAGCAGCGAAAATAAGGGCTTTAACAAACAGGCTCGAACTGGGGGAACCTCTCCCCTACGTGCTCGGCCACTGGGAATTCTTTGGCCTCGATTTCGACATCACTCCTGATGTATTGATCCCGCGTCCTGAAACAGAGCTGCTCGTTGAACGCGCAGTGGCATGGCTGCAAGCCTCACCGGAACGACGTACAGTTGCCGATATCGGCACCGGGTCAGGCTGCATCGCTGTTTCCTTCGCAATGCATAACCCGAAAGTTCGAATTTTGGGCACGGATATTTCGCTGCCGGCGCTGAAAGTTGCGCGTCGGAACGCAATCAAATTCAATATCGCTCATCAAATAGACCTTGTCCAATGCGACCTTCTGCCCCAACATATTGACTCGCTTTCATCAGACCGTCATTTTGATTTGGTCTGTGCAAACCTGCCTTATATACCCACCGGTAAACTCAACACCCTTCCAATTTTCGGACGAGAGCCTACAATTGCGCTGGACGGAGGAGCAGATGGACTTGACCCGTTCCGGAAATTTTTCAAGCTTGTTCCTGAGTGGATGGCTTCCGGAGGCCGAATATTGCTCGAGATCGAGGCAACGCGCGGATTGGCGGTGTTATCCCTGGCATACGATGCTTTTTCCTCTGCCGCGATCCATCTCCATCAGGATTTAACCGGCCACGATCGCTTACTGGAAATCCAATTACCTGTCAATTAATTCTGAATGAAAACCCAGGTCCTTTCGGCCAATTCGCTCCAAGCCATCCCAGCAGCTCTCCAGGTTTTGGGAGTTGGCGGTTTGGTAGCCTTCCCTACCGATACTGTGTACGGAGTTGGCACGCTGGCATTTGACGGCCCGGGAGTAGAGTCAATTTATGCTGCGAAAGACCGCCCAAATGAAAAAGCAATACCTGTATTGTTGGGAAATGTGAGCGAGCTCGATAATGTAGCTTCGCATATTCCAGACATGGCTCTCAGGCTGGCCTCCCGTTTTTGGCCGGGGCCCCTGACTTTGGTTGTGCCAAAAAATCCGGCACTTCCCGAATCTGTTTCTGCGAACGATACGGTTGGAGTGCGCATACCCGATAACACAATTGCCCTTAATTTGCTCAGGTCTGCAGGACCCATGGCAGTAACTTCCGCCAACATCTCAGGTGGAAAAAACCCAACCACGGCGGAAGAAGTTTTTGCTCAATTGAACGGTCGTATCGAATTGATTTTGGACGGAGGCAGGACCGCCGGCGGCGTCGCTTCCACCATCGTCGATTGCACGCAGGTCGAACCGGTTGTTTTACGGGTGGGACCGATCTCTCTGGAAGAAATTAATTCAGCACTCTCTTAACAACATAATCACTATATTATGTTCTAACTTTCTCTTTACCCAATTTTCAGCTTGTATTTAAACTAATATATATAATAGTA
>CAZPCR010000619.1:0-1834 GCA_964585035.1 uncultured Anaerolineaceae bacterium | reverse complement strand
TTCGATGACAACTACTTTAATGCCGTTACTTTGTTAGCCGTTGTGGAGCACCTCAACCCTGACAGCATGGCGCTGCTTTTCAAAGAAAGCCGGCGCGTCTTGAAGCCCGGTGGGATGGTGATCCTGACTACACCGGCAGCCTGGTCGGATGGACTGTTGAAATTCATGGCGAGCATCAACCTGGTCAGTGCCGAGGAGATTCACGAACACGCCTTTGCCTATAACCTGCCACTCCTGGGCTGGCATTTTGGACAGGCAGGCTTCGAGATGGGGAATGTCAAGTTCGGTTACTTCGAGTTCATGCTCAACATGTGGGCTACTGCAATGAAATAATTAACAGCCGCTCCGCAAGGGCGGCTGTTTTTTCCATGTTCACTTAAGTTTATCTGTGGTTAAATAACAAACATGCTCATCCATTCAGCAGCTCAACTCCTCACCCTCGCAGGCGGCCCGCAGCGCGGACGCGACCTGGGCAGGCTCGGCATCATCGAGAGCGGTGCGATCCTTGTACGCGACGAGATGGTCGTTGCCGTGGGGCCCACCGATGAGCTGCGGTCCGCATACAAAGACGAACCCACGCTGGACGCCAGCGGTTGTGTCATCATGCCCGGCTTCGTCGACCCGCATACCCATCTCATCTGGGCCGGCGACCGCTCGCGTGAATTCGAGATGCGCCTCGAAGGAGCCAAATATCTCGACATCCTGGCGGCAGGCGGCGGCATCCTCTCCACCGTAAAAAATACGCGGACGGCTTCGATGGAAACTCTCATCGCGCAAACCCGCCCGCGGCTCTTGCGCATGTTCGCGCACGGAACAACCACCGCAGAAGCCAAGACCGGTTATGGTCTGCAAACAGCCACCGAGCTGCGCCTGCTTAAAGCACTCCTGGCCCTTGACGACGAATCGCCGGTGGAGTTGGCCATCACATTTTTGGGAGCGCACGCCATCCCGCCCGAATATAAAGACAACCCACAGGGCTATACCGATCTCGTCTGTGAGACCATGCTGCCGACCGTCCAGGAATGGTGGCAGACTCATGCACCCCGGCGCCCGCTGCCATTCGTGGACGTTTTCTGTGAGGACCGGGCCTTCACACTGGGTCAATCTCGCCAGATACTGACCAAAGCCCGGGACCTCGGTTATCCGCTTAAGATCCATGCCGACGAGTTCGATAACCTGGGCGGGGCATCCCTGGCAGTCGAGTTAGGCGCCGCTTCTGCCGACCACCTGGTAAAGACCTCCGACGCGGATATTGCCGCGCTTGCCAAATCGGATACGGTCGCCGTATCGCTGCCCTGAACACCGTTTGGTTTGGGCGAATGTGATTACACACCCGCCAAAAAGATCATTGAAGCAGGAGGCTGCCTGGCGCTTGCCACGGATTGCAATCCGGGGACTGCATGGAACGAGTCTATGCAGTTCGTAATTTCGCTGGCTTGCCGTTTTATGGGGTTGACACCCGCACAGGCCATCGCCGCTTCCACGATCAACGCCGCCCACGCCATCCGCCGGGCAGATAGAATTGGCTCCCTCGAAGAAGGTAAACAGGCAGACTTGTTGATCCTCGGCGTACCGGATTACCGCCATCTCGGATATCGGTTCGGGTCGAACCTCGCCAGGCAGGTGATAAAGCGCGGACGCGTTTACTCGGTCGATGTCGGCTATTACCAGACAGCATAATTGAAAGGAATAAAATGTCTCTGGACTTCTCCATGATCAATCTCAACCTGGTTTTATGGGGGGTTGGCATCCTCGTCCTGGTCATCGTGATCTTTGGCATATTCCGTTTTTTCTTCAGGCATTTGTTGCATCTCTTTTTTCGCGGCTGTGGATT
>CAZPCR010000618.1:0-1861 GCA_964585035.1 uncultured Anaerolineaceae bacterium | reverse complement strand
GCCCACAACTCCGACTACCGAAAATCCGGATGTGGGCAGGCGCTTAGCGTTGGCCTCAAAAACAAATGCAGGATTCATCTTGCTCATATTGGGCCGGTTTATACTCTTATACATATGAATTGTCAATAAATACAGCCTTAAAGATTTCAAGAGTGAGGTACTTACCTGACATCCAGACTCTTTCTCAAATCCCGGGCTTCCCGGAATTAGCTGATCCCTCGGGTTGATCGGCAAGTTGAAGTTCGTTGATCTTGGGCCGAATCCAGCTCCGGCCATCGTTTTCGATCAATGCATCGGCAGCCTCCGGTCCCCAAGAACCTGATTGGTAGTTGGGGAAGTCTTTTGGTTTAGATTTTTCCCACACGTTCAGAACGGGCATAATAACGGACCATGACGCCTCGACCTGATCGGCCCGCATGAACAGCGTGGCATCTCCCAACATTACATCGGTCAGCAAGGTTTCATACGCCTCATGTGATTTTGTTTTAAATGTTTCCTGATAGGAAAAGTGCATATCCACAGGAGTTAATTTCAGGCTCGAGCCGGGCTGCTTTGCCTGAAAATGCAACCGAATCCCTTCTTCGGGTTGGATATGAATGACCAGGCAGTTGGGCTCCCAGGTGAGGGCCGCCGCTTTTGGAAAGGATTGATGTGGTACAGGTTTGAACTGAATCACCACTTCGGAAACCTTCGTCTTCAACCGCTTACCGGTCCGCAGGTAAAAAGGTACGTCCTGCCAACGCCAATTGTCGACAAACAATTTAACCGCAGCGAATGTTTCGGATGATGAATGCCGCGCCACACCGGGTTCAGACCTGTAGGCGGGGACTTTTTGACCATCCAGCGTGCCCGGACCATATTGGCCGCGCACGGCAACTTCCTTAACCTGCTCTTCAGGGATCGCGCGGATAGCCTGCAGCACGTCCACCTTCTTATTACGGATCTCATTTGCATTAAAGGAGACCATCGGCTCCATGGCAATCATGGTCAGGATCTGGATCAGATGGTTCTGGATCATATCGCGCAGAGCACCCGCATGTTCGTAGTATGCACCCCTGTGTTCCACTCCCACCTGTTCAGCAACCGTAATCTGTACGTGATCAATATATCTGCGATTCCATAGAGGTTCAAAAAGCGCATTGGCAAAACGGAGGGCGAGAATGTTCTGGACCGTTTCCTTGCCCAGATAATGGTCTATGCGGTAGATCTGCGCTTCGTCGAAATGAGCAGTGAGAACACCGTTCAGAGCAACCGCGGATGCCAAATCATGGCCAAAAGGTTTTTCCACAACGATCCGGGCGCGGCTCTTATCTTGAGCCAACCCGGCTGCACCCATCCCCTTAATAATGGTTTCCATAATACCCGGCGGTGTGGCCAGATAAAAAACATGGTCGGCCGGGCTTCCCCAGCTCTTTTCAAGTTTCTCAAGCTGATCTGATAAGGCCGCGTATGTTGCCGGGGCGGCAAAATCACCTGAAATATAGGACATATTTTGAGCAAACCCATTCCATGTGCTCTCATCCACCCCGCCACATTCACAGAAATTATTCGCACCATCCCTCAGACGCAATTGGAATTCATTGGGGTTTTCCTGCTTAATATCGAGCCCGATCACAGCAAAACGTTCTGCTAATTGTTTATCCAGCAATAGATTGTAGAGGGCTGGAGCAAGTTTGCGCCAGGTTAGATCGCCCATACCGCCAAAGACAACCAAAATCGTCGGTTCTTTAAGAAGTGTCATTATCAATGCCTTTTCCTGTGGAGAGGCTTATTCCCATTGAGTATGGAATACGCCTTTAGCATCCACGCGTTCATAGGTGTGAGCGCCAAAATCATCACGCTGGGCCTGGATCAAATTAGC
>CAZPCR010000617.1:0-1862 GCA_964585035.1 uncultured Anaerolineaceae bacterium | reverse complement strand
CACACGTAATCATAGGAATGAGTATACCATACATATTTTTCAGCTATTTTTCAGCAAATTGCATATAATAAGGGCATGAGAATACTCGTCATAGAAGACGAACACACCATCGCTAATTCCATCAAGAAAGGTCTGGAACAGGAAACGTATGCAGTCGATGTCGCTTACACAGGAACAGACGGATACGATTTAGCCTCAACTGAGGAGTATGACTGCATCATATTAGACCTTATGCTTCCCGGTATGGACGGCATGACCATATGCCGTGAACTCCGCAAAAAACACATCCATACGCCGATCCTTATTCTTACCGCAAAAAGCCAAACACGAGATAAAGTCGTTGGTCTTGACGCCGGGGCTGATGATTACCTCACTAAACCGTTTTCATTCGAAGAATTACTTGCTCGTATCCGCGCACTCGGACGGCGCCCAAAAACCGTAACAAGCGACATGTTAATAGTCGGCGATCTTCAAATGGATACAAAAATGTTTGAAATTAAGCGCGCGACGAAACCGATCATGCTTTCCAGTAAAGAATTTGCGCTACTGGAATACCTTATGCGCCACCCCAATCAGATATTAACCAAAGAGCAAATAATCACCCACGTCTGGGATTACGACGCAAACATATTACCCAACACCGTCGAAGTGTATATGCGAAACTTGAGAAATAAAATCGACCATCCGTTTAAAGACAAAAAACCGCTTTTACAAACCCTACGGGGGTTCGGATATAAAATAGGAACGAACTAATTGCTATGTTTCAATCAGCACGACTTAAACTTACCGGCTGGTACCTCATTATCATCATGTTGATCAGCCTGTCATTTAGCGTGGTTATCTATCGTGTACTGACAAGTGAAGTCTATCGATTTTCCTCTTTACAGCGAACACGTATTGAGCAGAGACTCCTCAACCAAGGTCTTTTACCCCCAGGGACAAATATAAGTCTTCCGCCACCACCCGGCGAAATCGATAGTGATCTTATGATGGAAGTGGAGTACCGACTTATCTTACGTTTAGTTATTGTGAACGGAATCATTCTGGTTATTTCCGGAGGCTTAGGGTATATGCTTGCCGGCCGGACATTGAAACCGATTGCGGAAATGGTTGACGAACAAAATAGGTTTATTTCAGACGCCTCGCATGAACTGCGTACGCCGCTCACAGCTCTCAAAAGTTCTATAGAAGTTAATCTGCGCGATAAAAAAATGAGCCTTAACGAGGCGAGACAAGTGCTCAAAGAAAATGTTACACAGGTAAACAAACTGCAAACCCTTTCCGATTCATTGCTAGAATTGACACAATATCAGTCACCCGGGAACCATATACCACATACATCAGTATTGATTGAAGATGTTATTGATAAGGCAGTTGAGCGAATTACTCCGCTTGCCAAAGCGAAACAAATCACGGTCGACCACACCGTCCCACATGTTAAAATCATCGGCAACAAAGAAAATTTGAGCGATCTTTTTGTGATCCTATTGGATAACGCCATAAAGTACAGCAATACCGGTACGAAAATTGTGATCGGTGCAAAAAATACCGACGGGCATATAAACATATGGGTTAAAGATCATGGTATGGGAATAGCATCCAAAGATCTTCCCCACATATTCGACAGATTTTACCGAGCAGACAGCGCGAGAGGGAGAGCCGAAGAAGGCGGTTATGGCCTGGGGTTATCTATTGCAAAAAAAATAGTCGACGCGCATCATGGAACTATAGCCGTGATAAGCAAACCGAACGCTGGAACTACCTTTACGATCAAGCTGCCAAGAGGTAGTTAATTTCTTTCAGCGTCGTTTCAGATACTACTCATATGATAACGAAATCTATGAAACAAAATGAACTTATTC
>CAZPCR010000616.1:0-1874 GCA_964585035.1 uncultured Anaerolineaceae bacterium | reverse complement strand
GGGCAACTTCTGGGTGGATATGGTGAGAGCAATACTTTGGGTGCTCCTTCCAATCTCTGTAGTAGGGAGCCTGATCCTGGTCTGGCAAGGGGTACCGCTTAACTTTAATCACTATCAGAGCGTGCCATTGTTGCAAGTTACTTCGGATGCACAAGGAAAGCCAGTCATAACCCAAGTGCTTCCGATGGGACCGGTCGCCGCTCTTGAATTTATCAAGAACCTGGGAACAAACGGCGGCGGTTTCTTTAACGTCAACGGTGCACATCCCTATGCCAACCCGACCCCACTCAGCAACCTGGTTGCGATGCTCGCCATTGCAGTGCTGCCGGCCTCGTTGACGTACACTTTTGGCCGGATGGTTGGACATACGCGTGCGGGCTGGGTACTGTTCTGGGTGATGTTCGTCCTATTCGTCCTAGGTTTAGTGATAGGTACCTGGGCCGAACAGCGAGGCAATCCGCGAATCGCTGCGCTGGGGGTCGATAATTCGATAACCAACACCCAATCTGGTGGAAATATGGAAGGCAAAGAGACGCGCTTTGGGATCGGCGGCTCGATCCTTGCGGCAATCACCACCTCGAACGGTGCAACAGGCTCCTATAACTCGATGTACGATAGTTATTCTCCAATCGGTGGGGCCGTGGTGATAGTCAACATGATGTTAGGTGAGATTGTATTTGGCGGGTTAGGCACCGGGCTTTACAGCATTATTCTCGTGTCGCTTGTGGGCCTATTCGTAGGGGGTCTCATGGTCGGTCGGACACCGGAATACCTTGGGAAAAAGATCAGCATCACTGAGATGAAATTGATCGTTCTTTATGCCCTCGTTGCACCTATCATCACTTTGCCTCTAACCGCACTGGCAGTCCTGACACCGGCAGGTCTAGCCGGATTGACAACGAACGGCGGCGCTCACGGGCTAAGCGAAATCCTCGTAGCTTATACAACGTCCATGGCAAACAATGGATTGAATTTTGCCGGTCTGAGTGTAAATACCCTGTTCTACAATATCACGACCGCTGTGGCCATGTGGGCCGGCCGGTTTGGTATGGGAGTGCTGGCGCTCGCACTGGCCGGTATGTTTGCGCAGCAAGGCCGCAAACCTGTAACGATGGGAACCATGCCGACGGATACGGTTCTCTTCGGAGTGATCGTGATAGGGACGGCCCTAATCGTAGGTGCATTGAGTTACTTTCCGGTGCTCGCCCTCGGGGCTTTCGTTGAACACTTGTTATTATGACACAAGAATAAATCCATTAACGAAGAATTCAGAAAAAAAGGAAATGCACATGTCGTAAATCATGTGCATTTCCTTTTTTCGATGGCATTAAGGAAATACGAAGCCTTTATATCATTCATCTTATTCTGCAAGCGGCAGCCTTACTTTGACGACAGCGCCGCCGCCATTGCGGTTTTCGGCAATTACGGTCCCACCATGCGCTTCGATGATTATCTTACAAATGGATAAACCAAGCCCCGTTCCTATCCCGCCCTCAGGCCGCGGCACCCGATAGAATTTATCGAATACATGTGAAAGGTCATTGAACGGAATACCCATTCCCCGATCGGCTACTGCGATCTCCAAATCCAGGCCCGTTATGCGGGCCTGCACTTCAATAGGCGCGTCAGGGAGCGAGTACTTGATCGCGTTCTCGAGCAAGTTGACAAGGGCTTTCACGATCAATACGCCATCCATGGGGACAAGCGGAATGGATGGCGGCACACTTACATTTACTTTTCGATCTTTCAAAAGATAGCCCACGCGCTCCAGGGCTGAGCCAATCACGTCTTCGACGTCGTACGGCTCGACCACGAGGAGAAACGCTTCCCCATCCACCCGCGCCATGTCGAGCAGGTTGCGGATGAAACGATTG
>CAZPCR010000615.1:0-1880 GCA_964585035.1 uncultured Anaerolineaceae bacterium | reverse complement strand
TCAAAAATCAATACTGACCATGCAAGTCTAAACACTCTCGGCCTGAACCACCTCACATGGCATAGAGGCTTCACGGTGGATGGGGAAGAAATGTGGCCGCAGTATTTCCCGGCGTATCTTGAAGAGCTCCGTAAAGAAGATAACCCTGAATGGGATGTTAATACTCTCGAATCGCTTGGTATGATACCTAATTATTATTTGGAATATTATTATTACACGGCTAAGAAACTTATAGATCAGGAAAATTGGCCTCCGTCCCGGGCGGAGGAAGTGATGGAGATTGAAAAGGATCTTTTACATAATTATGCCGACTCCGCCCTCACTGAGCCTCCTGCCGACTTGATGAAACGCGGCGGTGCTTATTATTCAACCCTCGCGACGCAGTTGATTGACTCGCATTACAATGACCTTGGCCAGGTGCATGTTGTAAATATTCGCCATGATGGCGCCGTAAGGGGCTGGCCAAAGGACTGGGTGTTGGAGATGCCCGCCAGGGTCGATGCAAAAGGCATCCATCCAATTCCCGCAGACCCGCTCCCTGCCGCCTGTTTTGGCCTGGTTACCCAGGTAAAGATGTTTGAATTGCTGACAGTGGAAGCTGCTGTCCACGGCGACCGCAATGCCGCCTACCAGGCCCTGCTTGCCCATCCACTCGGTCCCCCTGCCGACAAAGTCCGGGAAGTATTGGATGATCTCCTCCTTACAAACAAAAAATGGTTGCCACAATTTTAAGAAGAACCATTTATTATTTAACAAACGGATGTCTCGGTCCTCTTGTTAGCCCCACTGGATATGACAAAGATATAAATTGGATATGCCCTCACAATATTTTCTCGGCCTCGACGCAGGTGGAACGAAAACCCACGCGATGATCGCAAATGATACCGGCCATGTTCTTGGGTTTGCCCAGGAGGGGCCTGGCAACTGGCAGTCAGTCGGGTTTGATAACCAACGTGATGTTTTTAAGTCCATTACTCATCAGGTTCTAGGTAATGCCGGTTTACACATCAAACAGATCGCCGGCGCCGGGTTTGGCATCGGCGGCTACGACTGGCCATCGCAGTCTGAGGCACATTTGGCCGGTGTTCGATCGCTTGGCTTATCCTGTCCCTTCGAGATCGCCAACGATTCGGTGATTGGCCTCCTGGCGGGTGCATCACAGGGCTGGGGAATCGCCTTGGTGGCAGGCACGGGTAACAATTGTCGTGGTCGGGACAAGAATGGACGCGAAGGCCGTATCACCGGCGAAGGTGAGTTATTCGGCGAGTTTGGCGGCGGGATTGAAATGGTGTATAAGGCCATCCAGGTAATCTCACACGAGTGGAGCCATCGTGGTCCTGCAACATCTTTGAGCCCCGCCTTTATGAAAATTACCGGATCGAAGAGCCTTTTTGATTTACTGGAAGGAATAGACCTGGGTCGCTATGAACCAAAAGCGTCCTGGGTAATGAGCATATTCCAATCCGCACATGAGGGCGACTCGGTTGCTCGCGGTATTATCGAATGGAGCGCACGCGAGCTGGGCGAATCGGCCTGTGCCGTTATTCGGCAGCTCAATATAGAAAATTATGAATTCGATGTCGTCCTAACGGGGAGTATCTTCGAGAGCGGTGATATATACATTGATCCTCTTCGCGAGACGATCCATAAACTTGCCTCACAAGCCAAAATGGTCAAATTGGAAGCCCCACCGGTTGTCGGGGCAGTCATCCTCGGTATGCAGAAAGCCGGTTTGGGTACCGCCTCCATTCATAAGAATTTGATCGAATCCACCAAAGCCTTTATCGTGGATCGTTGAAATAAAGGATTCTTCATCGCCCTGGTAGGAAAGGAGGGAATCCTGGGCCAATTTTCCAAAATTTTATATTACAACCGCTTCC
>CAZPCR010000614.1:0-1880 GCA_964585035.1 uncultured Anaerolineaceae bacterium | reverse complement strand
AACCGCATCATCGCGGGCATACAGACCGACGGGACCTGCTGGTGCGGCGGCACGATCTGGCAGGGACAGACCGCGATGCGGATCAGCGTTTCATCGTGGGCCACCACCGACGCGGATGTCGAAGCCAGCCTGGAAGCCATGCTGCGCGTGGCGCGAGAAGATAATAAAAATTAGGACACGGATTACACGGATTGAACGGAGTTACACGGAGAGGCTTAATTAAAAAAATAAAAGATTTAACGCAAAGGCGCAAAGATCCGTTAATTTCACAACCAAACAAAAGTTGATATCAGGGAGCGGAATCATGAATTTAAAAACCCATAACCAGATCGCGGTTCTATTTATCTTGGCGACCATATTGAGCGCCGTGATTTCAGGTTGCACACCCAGACCGGTCAATACGCCGACCTCTGCGTTGCCTGCGACTGCTGCGCCGACCCTCACCGTATCACCGCCGTCAACTTCCACATCGGTTCCAACGGAGACATCCAACACCATTCCACTAGTTACACTCAAGCCCGGTGATTTCTATTTCAGTCTCGACGGCAATCCAAGCATTATTTTTTCCAGGAACATAGCCGGTTATCAACTGACCCAGTATTATCAAGTATTGGACCTGATGAAAACAGGCGGAAGCAAAATGGTTCGTATTCAGCTCGACAGCCTGGGTATGGGTTACACCAACAGCGGGGCGGTAGACGAGGCCTGGGCCACGCAATGGGAGCAGGTCTTCAATCATGCCGAGAAAGACGGAATATATGTGCTGCCGGTATTCTCGGGCTGGTTCGATTGGAATGCCGGTTCGGGTTATTCCACCTGGGCAAAGAACCCGCTGAACGCGGCCATTGGCGGGCCTATCAAAGCACCGGGCGAACTATTTCAGAAGGGCTCGGCCTCACAAAAATTGTGGCTGCAATGGATGCAAACCCTGGTCAAACGCTGGGAGGCGCAAAAAAACATTGCCGCATGGGAGATCTTCTCGGAAGTTAACCTGGCATCGGGGGTGTCGGAATCAGAGGGTATCGATTTTGTGAACGAGGCGGCAGCCGCCATCCGTTCATCCGACCCGGGTCATCGCCCGGTCAGCGCCTCGCTAGCTGAGGTTGGAAATTGGCCCAATTTTTATCGCAAGACTTCCATCGATTATATAAATATTCACCCCTACCCGCCTTCCGGTCAATTGGACAGGAACATCATCTCAGGTGTTCGTCAGGACCTCGCCACATATAATAAACCGGTCCTTATCGGCGAATCCGGCTTAAGCGCAGAGACCCCGGACAGCAACCCACCCACATTAACCACAGCCGCCAACGCATCCATCGGTATCAAGCATGCGATCTGGGCGGGAGTGGTATCGGGTGCCTTGAACGGCCGCGGCCTTTATTGGGAGGATGGGTTTGCCATATATTTTCCGGCTTTGAACATGCCGTTCATACAGAAGTATGCCGATGCAGACCTACCGGCAGAGAAATTTGTCAGCGGCATCGATTTCGCGGGGTTCAAGCCATTGACTTCGCAATCTTCCGGGTCCGTTTTTGGCGGAGTGCTCGGAAACGAGAAAATGGTCATAGGCTGGTACAGGGATGCAGGGAGCGAACCCCCCGATTGGAAACTGCAGCCGGTTATCACCAAACAGACAGTCATCCTTACTGTCCCCGGTTCGGAATCTCAGTGGAAAGTGGATTTCTACAATACTAAAACCGGTACGGATATCATTCGCTCTGATACCGTCTCACGCAGCGGCAGCACTATTACTGTCAGCCTGCCTGATTTCAGTGATGATATTGCTTTTAAAATGTATGTAAAATAATTGTATCTACTTATCCCTACTTGGCGAGGAAAACACTCGCCATCTACGCGCCGAGAAAAGCACTCGGCAT
>CAZPCR010000613.1:0-1885 GCA_964585035.1 uncultured Anaerolineaceae bacterium | reverse complement strand
ATCGTTGAAACCTGGCAACCCGGTAACTAAGGATAACTCATGACTGCTCAAGTAATCACAATTTCATCAGGAAAAGGCGGTGTCGGCAAAACGACCACCGTTGCGAATTTAGCCGTTGCCCTGGCGGCAGATGGTGTGAAGGTGGTGTGTCTCGATGGCGATATCGGTCTTCGAAACCTGGATGTCGTGATGGGGCTGGAGAACCGCATCGTTTATGATATTGTCGACGTGATCGAAGGGCGATGCAAGCTACGGCAGGCGATGATCCGCGATAAACACTTGCCGGAACTTTATCTTATTCCGGCAGCGCAAACACGCGATAAGAATGCGGTCTCGCCTTCGGATATGCAGCGTATTTGTAATGAGCTGCGTCCCGATGTAGATTTTGTCCTTATCGATTCTCCGGCGGGTATCGAACGCGGCTTTCGAAACGCGATAGCGCCTGCAGACCGGGTACTGGTAGTGACCAACCCCGAAGTCTCGGCGGTGCGTGATGCAGATCGGGTGATCGGGATACTCGAGGCAGAGGAGAAACGGTCTTCAGCCCTGATCATTAATAGATTAAATCAAGCACTTGTGAAACAGCATGATATGCTTTCAGCAGAAGATGTTCTTGACCTATTGGGTATTCCGTTAATTGGAATCGTTCCTGAGGATGAATCCGTTATTGTCAGCTCAAATCGCGGGACACCTGTAGCACAAGATTCAAAGAGCCGCGCGGGGCTGGCATTCCGTAATATTGCAAAACGGATCAAGGGCGAGGATGTTCCTTTCCTGGATATGGAAAAGCAGGCAGGCCTGTGGGACCGACTTCAAAAAATGACAGGGAGGAGATAATGAGTTGGTTTGGACCGAAGCGCAGCGCCGAGAGCGCCAAGGAACGCCTGCAGCTTGTGCTGATACACGACCGGACAGACCTGACCCCGGCAGAGCTGAATTCAATGAAAGACGAGATCCTTGAAGTCATTTCCCGTCATGTGGATATTGATTCAAATGCGGTGCAAATCGCAGTCGAACATGACGGGCGCCAACAACGTTTGGTTGCCGATATCCCCTTGAGGAGCCTGACGCGCCATCGTGCAGGATAGACCATGCGCGGAGTTTCGTGGCGTAATTTCGATTTTCTTTTACTGGGTGCAGTAGTCCTGGCGAGTGCTTTCGGGGCAATGATGATCCGTTCTGCAGTGGCAGGTAATGAAGGTCTGTTGCCACTGGGTAACCGCCAAATCTATTTTGCAATCGCGGGTGTAGCGGTCATCATCCTCCTGGCCGCGATAGATTATCATTACTGGCTTTCCATCCATTGGCTGATCTATATCGTGATGGCGATATTCCTTATAGCACTTTCAGGATTAGGTCAGGCAGCGTTTGGTGCGCAGCGTTGGTTCCAGGTAGGGGTGTTATTCGTCCAACCTACAGAATTCGCCAAGATAGTCGTCATTTTAATACTGGCCCGGTATTTTGATAAAAGCCGGAACGACCCTCGCGACCTCAAATGGTTACTTAAAAGCCTGGTCTGGGTTTGGGGACTTGTGATTTGGATTTTGCTTCAACCCAATCTTTCGAATGTTATCGTAACGATGGTCATTTGGGCGGGAATGATCTGGATGAACGGTGTCCAAATCAGGCAGATCCTCCTATTGGGACTTGCCTTAATATTATTGTTCGCCATAGCTTTTCCCTTCCTGCAGCCCTATCAACAAGCGCGTGTAATAAATTTTGTTTTACCGGATCCCAATGCCCGTAACGGCGCGACTTATAACGTGACACAAGCATTAATCGCCATCGGCTCTGGTGGTTTATTTGGGGAGGGCTATGGTCATGGGACGCAGACCCAATTACGTTTCATGAAGGTCAGACATACAGACTTTATTTTCTCTGCGAC
>CAZPCR010000612.1:0-1888 GCA_964585035.1 uncultured Anaerolineaceae bacterium | reverse complement strand
TTCCTGTTTAACAACATTTTCTACCGTCAAACCGAATTTTTCAAAGATTGTCTTATACGGTGCCGAAGCTCCAAAATGGTCGAGACAAATCGTCAAACCATCGAAACCAACATACCTTTCCCATCCAAGACTGGCCGCCGCCTCGACAGCTAGTCTAGTCTTGACCTTCTTCGGCAGCACGGTTTCCCTGTAAGCCTTATCTTGTTTTTCAAAAAGCTCCCATGAGGGCATAGAAACCACTCGTACACTATAGCCGGATGCAAAAAGCTTTTGTGCAGCATCATAAATTAATGTAACTTCTGAACCGGAAGCCAGTAGGATAATATCAGGTGTCTTCTTTCCAAAAGACGCTAATATATAGGCACCCCGTTCGACCTCTGCTGGTACATTACGTTCAAAAGTGGGAACATTTTGTCGAGTTAAGGCCAACACTGTTGGCCCTTCTCGCCTCGTAATGGCTACACGCCAAGCCTGAGAAACTTCATTGGCATCCGCTGGCCGAATCAATACAAGATTTGGTACAGCGCGCAGGGCTGCTAGTTGTTCAATGGGCTGGTGCGTTGGACCATCTTCACCAAGGCCGACACTATCGTGAGTAAAAACGAAAATGGTTGGAATATGTGATATGGCCGCAATTCGGATTGCCGGCTTCATATAATCTGAGAAGATGAGGAAAGTACCACCATAAGGGATTAGCCCTCCATACAAGGTCATACCATTTAATGCGGCTCCCATCGCATGTTCGCGAACCCCGAAATGATAGTAGCGACCGTCCGGGTTATCTTTTTGGAAGTCAGTAGCCCCTTCAAATTTGGTGTTATTGGAAGGAGTCAAATCTGCCGATCCCCCCACCAGGCCGGTGAGTTTGGTAGATAATGCAGATAATACTTTTCCAGATGAAGAACGCGTTGCCAATCCCTTCGGATCAGTCGGGAATATTGGGAGTGCTGATTCCCAACCCTTGGGTAATTCACCTTTTAAGCGGCGATCTAATTCGGCGCCGATATCAGAATTAGCCTTCTTGTATTCAGAAAACTTCCGATTCCATTCATCTTCGGCCTTCTGTCCTTTATCAACCGCTTCACGGAAGAATTCCAGGACATCGCCGGGGATGAGGAACCTGGGTTCAATCGGCCAATCGAGATTCACCTTTGCCGCGTTTAGTTCTTCGTCGCCAAGTGGTTCTCCATGAGCCTTGGATGTATCTTGTTTATGGGGTGCGCCGAAACCGATATGTGTGCGACAGGCAATCAGGGATGGACGCGGGTCGGCTTTGGCTGCCTGGATAGCCTGGTCTACTGCTTCGATATCATTGCCGTCTTCCACGGTTTGGACATGCCAATTATATGCAGCGAACCGTGCTATCCGATTTTCACTGAACGACATATCCGTCGAACCATCAATTGAAATGTGATTATCGTCGTAAAGAAAAATCAGGCGCCCCAATTGTAAATGCCCCGCCAGGGAAGCAGCTTCGGAGGCTACGCCTTCCATTAGATCGCCATCCGTAACGATGGCGTATATATAATGATCGAATAAATCCTTGTCGAATTCGGCAGATAAATGCGCTTGAGCGATCGCCATGCCCACAGCGGTTGCAAACCCCTGGCCCAGTGGACCTGTTGTAGTCTCTACACCTGGAGTCAACCCATATTCAGGATGGCCCGGCGTTTTGCTTCCCCATTGTCTGAAATTTATTATCTCCTCAAGGGGAAGGTCGTAGCCGGTTAGATGCAAAAGTGAATATAACAACATCGAACCATGCCCGCCCGACAGTACAAATCGGTCACGTCCCGGCCACTGAGGATTCCGCGGGTTGTGTTGCATATGTCGTGTCCATAAAGCGAAAGCCATTGCCGCAGCCCCCATGGGCAATCCGGGGTGGCCT
>CAZPCR010000611.1:0-1890 GCA_964585035.1 uncultured Anaerolineaceae bacterium | reverse complement strand
TATCGTGAAGTCATTATTGAACATTATAAGAATCCAGCTTTTCGCGGGAGATTAAACCCAAAAGATATTTCTTTCGAAGACAGCAACCCGCTGTGCGGCGACCATATCGTAATCGACCTGAAGGTTGATGAAAATAACAAGGTAGCAGACGCACGCTTTGATGGTCACGGATGCGCCATTTCCCAAGCATCTGCAGACTTGCTCCTAGAATCAATTATCGGAAAATCCATAGATGATGTAAAGGCACTTAACAAACAAACCATCCTCGACCTGCTTGGCATCGACCTCGGCCCCGTCCGCTTAAAATGTGCGCTCCTTTCTTTGAAGGTATTAAAGGCGGGCGTTTACGGTTTAGGCGAAGCCAGCGACGAGTTGGTCGAGTAGGTATGTTTAATTACAGCACTGTCGATGAATCGAAAGTCGAATTTCTTGAAATTGCCCCCACAAGCGAGCTGCCTGAGGGCGAGAGGTTGTTTATCGAAATTGGCGGCAAGCCGATCGTGATCTTTAAAATTGCCGGCCAGTTTTTCTCAATCGCGGATGTGTGTTCTCACGATGATGGTCCCGTTGGTGAGGGCGTATTAGATGGGTATAACATTACCTGCCCGCGGCATGGAGCACAGTTTGACATACGGACCGGAAAAGTGGTTCAAATGCCGGCAGTTGTCGACATCCCTGCGTATCCCGTCAGAGTGGTAGATGGCATGATACAACTCGGTGTCCCAAAAGATTAGTCAAGAACTTATCATACAGGGGGAACCATTTCAGGGTCCTCTGGGGACATAAACGGTGAATTTGTATTTTGCTAATTGAGCCGAGAAGACTTTTATTAAACAAGGCGACCAACTTCGGTCGTCCTGAATATTTATACTACCTGGGCTGCCAATTTTGCCACTGCTTCGCGGTAAGCTTGTGCAAACAATACATTTGCCATGATCATCAGATATGCAATGATGAAAGCGAATAAAAAGGGTATGACGATGCACAATACGATCGTCATATAAAAAACTTCTGCGGCGAGAACCATGACCATGTAAAGTCCACCGATCAAAATCAAGGTAACAAGAAAGCCGCCGAGATTTACCCGAAGAATTTTCCACCAATCTTTTATATGAAACGCTGCAGAAAATGAATTCGTGGCTGCTACATGACTGAGCACGACGGGGAGGACAGCCCAAAGTGCCAAGGCCAGAAATAACCCGCAACCGAAACAAGCCATACCACCAAACATGCCGAACAACTGGATACCCAAAAACCGGTCCATCGCACTATTTGAATTCGCACTATAAGAGGATGTAAGTATTGCCGGAACAAGCATTCCCAAATACCCAATTACCATAATTGCAAAAGCCGGAAGACCATATATGAAGCCTGCGCCGAAAAGCTTAACTCCCAATTTCAGCATCTTGTCCCAGTCGTTCCACTCAGGCAGGAAAGGTTCAGACTTTTCGAGGATCATGCGCTGCATGATCAGCCCGCCGTATCCAATTAAAAACAAGGCCGGCAAAATAGGAATGATAAAACTACCGAAGCCGAAAAGTCCTGCGATTAATAGTTTTTTCTTTCCGTCAGATGTTTTAAAAGGAAAAGTAAGAAGATCCTGAAGACTTTGGATTGTGAAGTTAGAGACCATAAATATCCCTCCAAAAACTAATTTGTGGAAACACCTGCTTTTACTGAAATTTTACTGTGAGTTATTGATTTGCAAAGTGAATTAACCTTACAAAATCTCGATAATTAAATGAATAACCAGCTTTACCAATCACCAGCATAGGTTATGCTGTAGGGTCTGGTCATTTTTTCAATACGAGTACGCCGTAATTCGACGAGTTGACGGAGAGCGAGGTTATCGTGAGCAACCCATGAGGAGAATAGCTCGCCTGCCGAAAG
>CAZPCR010000610.1:0-1915 GCA_964585035.1 uncultured Anaerolineaceae bacterium | reverse complement strand
AGGAATCCGACCACCAGGATCCCAACTAAAACCAACACGATCAACAAAAATCGCAATCGTCTTTGTTTAACCATAACCAGAGTCTACCAAATTCAACCCGGATTTAAATTAATGCTTGCTCGTAAAATGAAACTTTTCCTCCTGGAATATGTGGTTCAGGCCGAACAGGGTTAAATCTTGTCTTAATTTTTTAAGCTAAAAAACTTGCTATAACAATGAGGATTTATTTTTTTCTCTACGTTCTTCTCGTTGAAATGGATAAGTTCTTAACAAAAAAAGCAGGCGCATTGCCTGCTCCCTTTTCACGGGCTGCCGAAATTACACGACAAGTTCTTGTTCCGCCTCGCGCATGGTCTTGAAGGATTCAATCGCCACTTCCAACATGGAAACATCGGGTTCTCTTGTAGTCAACGATTGCAGTGCCAGGTTGGGCTTTATCAACCACCGCACGAATGGATTCTTCAAGTGGTTGGCCGTCCAGCGAATATACTCAAGTGCCACCCCCGCCAGTACAGGAATGAGCAATACCCGGCTGACAAGCCGCCACACGAACGGAAGTGGGCCTAAGGCGGTAAAGACAATAATGGATAATAGGACCAGGGTAAGCAAAAACGCCGTACCGCAGCGTGGATGTTCAAGCGAAAACTTTGCCACAGACTCAGGGGTCAAATCTGCACCGGCTTCAAAAGCATTGATCGTCTTATGTTCCGCGCCGTGGTAACCGAAAAGGCGCTTGATATCGGGCATAAAACCGATCCCCCATATATATCCGATCAACAGCGCCAGGCGCAGGAATCCTTCGAACAGGTTGCTCATCCAGACGTTCCACCCCAGGTACTTTTCCGTTAAACTGCCGAGTCCGGCCGGTAACAAAAAGAAGACTCCGACCCCAAAAATAAGTGCAAAGCCCAAAGTCAGGTAAAGGGCGGGGCCTTCCAATTTTTCGTCCTCTCCCGTTTGAGTATTTGCAGCGATTGTTAAGGCGCGCATACCGATCCCGAGCGCATCCCACAGCATGATCACACCGCGCAGGAAGGGGATTTTAACTATTTTTGAACGATAAATTTCGCCCAGTTTTTCTTTGTGGACGACGATCTTGCCGTCCGGGGCGCGCATCGCGATTGCAAATGCATTTTGTCCGCGCATCATCACGCCTTCGATCACCGCCTGACCTCCGTAAGTGATAATTCGATCTTCCATATTATTTAAGGTTATAGAAAAAATGGATCAACGCGTCTATGCCTTTGTACCACGTGGGCAAATGCAGTTTCTCGTTGGGCGAATGGGCATCACAATCGGGAAGAGCGAAACCCGAAAGGACCGAATCTACACCGAGACGTTTTTGCAGTTGGACGACGACACCGATCGAGCCGCCTTCACGCAGGAAGTAGGGCTTCTTTCCCCACACCGTTTCCATCGATTTGGCCATGGCTTTGACGCCGTTGTTATTTTTACTTACCAGCGCCGCGCCTGCGCCATGCAAATAGGTAAGTTCCCACGTAATATCCTTGGGGGCTTTCTCTTTGAGGTATTTCTTCATTTGTTTGATGGTTTGCTCGGGGGTCTGGTCCGGCACAAGCCGGCAGGAAATTTTTGCCATCGCCCAGCCAGGTAATACTGTTTTGGAGCCGGGTCCCGTAAAACCGGAGAGCAATCCGTTTACTTCGAGCGTAGGCCGCGCACCTAGCCGTTCCGGCGGCGTGAACTTTTTCTCGCCCCATAACGCAGGGACCCCCGTCTGCTCGAGATAAAGTTTTTTATTAAGAGGCAGGCGTGCAAAGTCTTTATGTTCCTTTTTATCCACTTTTCGGACTTTGTCGTAGAAACCGGGCAGGGTGATTTTTCCATCCTTGTCGTGCATGCCCGCGATCAATTCGGCCAGGGCTAGTGCGGGGTTATGTACAATTCCACCGAA
>CAZPCR010000609.1:0-1915 GCA_964585035.1 uncultured Anaerolineaceae bacterium | reverse complement strand
TGAAGATTTGTCCGGCTTGCTCCTGTACCGTCGGGTTGGCGAAGAACTGGTTGATACCGTCCATGCTGTTCCAGATATCGAGGATCAGGAATTCACCGGCGCCCTTCTTCGGCTTCTCCATGGGTACATACACCATGTGGCTTACATCGCCCAGTCCCTGGGCCGCGGCCACATTAGCCGGATGCCCGGCAGTCGAGTTGTGCAGCTTGCGCGCATCCGGTATCGTCGCGGAAGCCAGTGTGCCGCGTATCGCCAGCAGGAATAAAGACAGATCGTTACTCATAATTTTCTCCTTTTGAATTTGACAGGGTTGGTCTTTCCGTCTTCTTTCACTCTATTAGACGGAGAAATCCTGTCGAATTCATCGGTTAAGCCGCGATGTCTATATTGGGGTATTTGATGCAGAGGTTGTAATACTACGCCGTTAGCGGCAGGCCGAACTGGGAGAAAAGAGAGTCGTCGGAAGTCAGGAAGTCGTTGATCTCGCTGATGCCCCCGTTTTTGATCGTAAGGACGTGGATGGCCGCCGCGCGGTAGACACCGGACGCATCCATTTGATACACCGCGAACGCCGGAGAACCGTTGGCGCGCAGTGGGATAAGCTTAAGGCGGAAGGGGTCGAACATCTTGAAAAGGAAACCGTCCAGGAAGGCGCGGATGTCGGCGCGACCGCTGAACCAGACCGGGATGGGAGGCATGGTCAGTGCCACGTCCTCGCGCAGGACGGCCACCAGTGCAGCGGAATCGGCCGCTTCCCAGGCTGCCACATAACGTGTGAGTAGCGACGATAGCTGTTCGTTTAATCGGGCGGGCGTAGGCGACGTCGTGCGGTCCGATTGTTTCATCGATTCGCGCGCACGCTGCAGGGCGCTGTTAACCGCCGCGGTTGTCATACCAAGCATTGCAGCCGCCTCGCTGGCATTCCAGCCCATCACGTCGCATAAAAGCAGGGCAACCCGCTGCCGGCCGGGAAGTTTTTGCAGGGCCGCCACGAAAGCCAGCATTATGCTCTCACGCACTTCGTAGCGCGCTTCGGGGTAAATGTTCGGCTGCTTGTCGATCAGTTCATCGGGGAAAGGCTCAACCCACAGTACTTCGTTGGAAGCCGGCGGCAGGGGTGCGGTGGGGTCGCCGCGCTTATATAACTCTTTTGAAAGGCCGCGGCTTTTGCGCGCGTCTAGCGCATCGAGGCAGGCATTGGTCGCAATCTTGTACAACCAGGCTCGCAGTGAAGCGCGGCCCTCGAATGAATCGAGATGCTGCCAGGCACGCACCAGGGCCTCCTGCAGCATATCCTCGGCGTCTTCGAACGAGCCCAAAATGCGGTAGCAGTGGACGATCAGCTCGTGATGGAAGGGCTCGACCAACTGCTCGAAGGCGTCCTGGTCCCCGGCCCGGGCAGCTTCCAGGTTAATAGCCTGTGCTTCGTCCGTATTTTTCATGGAAGACTTTCGTTACCGTTATACATTTGTGGATTATACCGTTGCATGGGAACCTTCGACGTTCAGCCAGGGATGAAGGGTTCCGGGATATGTCTCACTTCCCTTCACGAACTGTCCCGACGACCGCACGTGCCATCGGCTGCATTTCATATTGCAAAAGGCCGTTCGCAGGATCATCCTTTAAGAGCTGGCGCATTTCAGCCTCGTCGTCCACTTGATACACTCCCATGCCGTACACTCCTTTGGGATCCATCACAGGACCGAAAACGATCGCAATTCCTCGCGCAGCTTTTTCCGACCAGTATGCGACGTGTTTTTCCATGACCGCGCGCTCTTCGGTCGTCATGTCGAGGTGAAATGTGGGTCGTGGGTTCTCGGTTTTGATGAAGAAGTACATATTGTTCTATTTCCTGAGTCGGGCTTCGAGGTTAATGGTTTATGCGTGGTCCGTATCTTTCATGGAAGGCTCTTTC
>CAZPCR010000608.1:0-1920 GCA_964585035.1 uncultured Anaerolineaceae bacterium | reverse complement strand
TGCTGGGCGAGAAAGTCAGCATCGAACGCATCGGCACCGACGGCGATATGGAAGCCGCCGCGTTGAAATACAAGGAACTTGATGGCAAAGTGGACGCCTTCGGGGTGGGCGGCGCGGACCTGGGCCTTATGGTCGACAATAAATGGTATCCGCTCTATTCGGTGCAGCCCATGGTACGGTATATCAAGCAGACCCCTGTCGTGGATGGGGTCGGCCTAAAGAACACCCTCGAAAGAAAGTCGGCCTCTTTCCTGGCCGCAAACTTGGGTGACTATATCAACAAGCTGGGTAAGACCGTCTTCGTCGTGAGCGGCGCAGATCGCTGGGGGATGTCAAAAAGTTTTCTCGATGCAGGTTATGAATGTACCTTTGGCGACATCATGTTCGGGCTGGGGATGACGATCCCCCTGCATACGGCTGGTCAGCTCAAGACCCTGGCGGGCATCCTCCTCCCGATTGTTGGACGGGTACCGTTTGAGTGGGTCTATCCCACGGGCGAAAAGCAGGAAGTCCGCATCCCGAAATATCAGAAGTATTATCATGCCTCGACGGTGATAGCCGGTGATTGCCTCTATGTGAAGCGCCACCTGCCCGACGACATGCAGGGCAAGGTCATTGTGACCAACACCACCACGCCTGAAGATGTGGCCTTGTTCAAGCAGTGCGGCATTAAATACCTGGTGACCACTACACCTGTGTTGGACGGGCGCTCGTTCGGTACGAACATGATGGAGGCTGCCCTGGTTGCCATCTCCGGCAAAGGCCGTCCCCTCACGCACGATGAATACGATGATTTACTTACGAAACTCAAGCTCGAACCGCAGTTGCAGCAGCTGAATTGAAATTATTATCAGTGAATCTGACGAAGCAGTGACAGGAGGATTACTATGGATGCAGTAGTTACCGCAGGTGGAATTCCCCAACCCGACGAACCTTTATATTCATATTCGCGTGGCGGGGCAAAGGCCTTGATCGATGTCGCCGGCAAGCCGATGGTCCAGTGGGTGCTCGATGCGTTGGGCGAAGCCCATACGATTGAGCGCGTGGTGCTCATCGGCCTCACGGATCGGTCGGGCCTTACGTGCAAGAAGCCGCTGACTTACTTGTCCAACCAGGGCAAGATGCTCGATAACCTGAAAGCCGGCACGGCCAAGGTATTGGAGCTTAATCCAAAGGCAAAATACATTTTATTCGTATCCTCCGACATCCCCGGCATTAAAGGCGAAATGGTCGACTGGGTCGTCAACAACTGTCTCGAGACGAGTGATGACCTGTATTACAACGTCATCCGCCGCGAAGACATGGAGGAACGCTTCCCCGACTCCAAGCGGACGTTTACGCCTCTTAAGGACATGGAAGTCTGCGGTGGCGATATGAACATGGCGCGCGCCTCCATCGTCAATAAGAACTCCGATTTCTGGAGCAGGCTGATCGAAGCCCGCAAGAACCCTGCCGCACAGGCCGGCATGATCGGCCCGGACATTATCTTCAAGTTCATATTCCGCCAGTTGACCATAGACGATGTCATACAGCGTATCGCTGAAAAGTTGGATCTCAAAGGCCGCGCTCTCGTCTGCCCCTATCCCGAAGTCGGTATGGATGTGGATAAACCTCACCAGCTCGAGATCATGCGCGCTGACCTCGCCAAACGGCCTCGGCGCTCCGCCTCGACCAAAGAGTCCGCGCCGAAGAAAAAGACGGTCCGCAAGCTGGTTGCCAAAGCGAAGGCCAAGCCTGCCAGCAAACCGGTCGCAAAAGTAAAAGCAAAACCTGCAAAGAAAGTCACGGCCAAGTCAAAGAAGAAATCAAAGAAGAAATAAGAGACCTCGCCATTCATAATCGCTCAAGGCCCATGCATGAAATGCCCGGAAAAAAGAATATGCACAGGGCGTATGCCCTGTGCATATTCTTTTTTCCGGA
>CAZPCR010000607.1:0-1922 GCA_964585035.1 uncultured Anaerolineaceae bacterium | reverse complement strand
AACCAACCAATAAATACCGGCTGGCAGAAACGTCACTGCAAGCGCTGCCAGCGTTCGGATGGATGCAACTGTCGGCGTATAAGTTAAGCTGCCATTGGAAGCAACAACGCGCGTCAGCGCATTCTCGCCGGCATTGCCATTATTAAGATACTGCTCGTACAGATCCCAACCGAAAGTCCTGGCTGTGGCCGTGCTCAATTCATAGATCGAGACACTTTCAAGCAACATCGGCGCGGTGAGGATAAAGGGAATTGCAATCGAGCCACCATTGGCCGCAAGAGACAAAGTTGTATAAGCTGAATTGTTGGCAGCAAACCCAATCGGGAAAGCATACGGCAGCCAACCTATCGGCGTGATGCCGCGCTCTCTTTGTGCATCCCAAAGGACCAACAACTTGCGAACGTTATCCCATCGAAGAAAACCTTCTGTTTGAGTTAAGGCCGTTGTATTTGCCACGACCTGATTAGCTGGCGAGCCGGCATGCGTGTGATCATCCAAGACATCGAAACAGGACTGTATATTATTTGTAGCAGGTCCAAGGATGTGATTGAACATCGATGTGTTCACCGGCATATACGGTGATTTGATTGAAAGATCGGACGATAGCGAGCCGCCTTCTGTCTCTCCGAAATATTGCAACTGCTTAACCTTCACCTGCCAGCCTGGTGAAGCCTTCGGGTCAAAAGTCTCTATCACCTGAGCGGGGTACATCGTGTAATTATTTCCATCAATGCCGAACTTATCTCCATCCTGATATTGCAAGTTGATCGGCAATGTGAAATCCAATAACTGCGCCTGGCTGTACACCGAAGGAAACGGGTCTGCATCATACTTATAGCCAAGATTGAACAGTCGATCCCCGACCGTGCCGGCATAAGTCACAACATTATTTTCATCAGTAGCCATGTAACGCCGGCGAGCATAATAACCAGTGCCCAAGTTATAGAGAATGGGGTCTATCGAAGCATCATAATTACCGGCTGGGATATCGACAGCGCAAAAAAACAAGATCGCTTCGCCGCCATTATCACTAGCAAAAATTAAATGCTTCTCCTGCAAGAGTGGCAGGAATGAACGCGCATCCGCGAGCGTGACGGTTGTACCGTTCGGCATAAACTGCGAAGCCCAGTAAGCCGCGCCCGGGTTCTTGAACACCGGCGTTTTACCGATGGCCGTGCAAAAAGATGTGATCACCGTCTGGTATGACGTGGATCCGTCGAAACTCACAGCCTTTGGAGAGACCAACTCCGCTTCGATGGTCGTTGAAACATACAACGACTTCGACGTTAACCGCTCCACTGAGCCGGATATAGGCGTGAACTTCGAGCTATCCAACACATAAGCCGTGCCATTTGAAACGATGCCCCTCTCTAACACAACCTTAATCCAATCCGGCGCTGTGGAAATCGAAATCAACCCACGAGTTGTGACCGAAAGATGTGTGCCTGTCAGTTTGTACTTGAGCACATCGAGCGTAGTGAGTAGTGCTCCATTCCGATAAACCTTCAACTTGAAATAAGGCACGAAATGAAACGTCGCAAGAACCGATTGGAGAGTAGCGTCAAGGGTTCGCATGTTAATGCAACCAATTGTGATACTCGTCATTCCAAGCGGTATCGGAAGGCGAGCCCACGGCCGACCGCTGGGCCATATATCTTTGCAGACCGGCAGCAAAAGATTGAGAGTAAGCCCTCTCGGCGCGTTGATATTGTCCGATCACATCCGGAGATAAGTTGTAACCTTCAACCAGCGATGACAGCCTGGTATTGATCGCTTCAACACAAGCGCCATCAATAAGAACCTGCTCCTGATCTGCTGTGAGAAGTCCATCACTGGCGCTGTCGAGACCTGGCACAGTATGCGGCGCCGTATATCTGACAATCAAATGCCCGCTGGCCAGTGACGAACGCAAGCGGACGGCG
>CAZPCR010000606.1:0-1922 GCA_964585035.1 uncultured Anaerolineaceae bacterium | reverse complement strand
GTTGCCGTGAAACGTTCGCGCCAGAACTCAGACCGCCTGACCAAAGGCGTCGGCTCTCTCATGAAGAAGAACAATATCACGGTTTTTATGGGGGAAGCCAAGATCAAAGCAAAGGATACCCTGACAGTCACTGATGCCGATAAAAAGGTCACCGAACTTAAGGCGAAAAACATTATCGTTGCCACAGGTGCGACGGCGGCCGTCCCAGGTGCTTGGAAGGTAGATGGCGAGAAAGTTGTCACCTATCTTGAAGCTATCCTGCAGGAGACGCTGCCAAAATCGGCGATCATAATCGGGTCAGGCGCGATCGGCGTCGAGTTCGCCACCGTATGGAATTCCTACGGTGTGGATGTGACCATCGTTGAGATGCTTCCACGTTTGGTCCCGCTTGAAGATGAGGAAGTATCAAAAGAGTTGAAGAAAGAGTTCGAGAAACGCGGCATCAAGTGCCTGGTCGGGAACAAGGTCGAATCGGTCGAAGCGACAAAGAATGGTGTAAAAGTCAAAGTCAGTGCGGAAGGGAAAGAAACAACGCTCGAAGGCGATCAGGCTCTTGTTGCCATCGGTTTTCGCCCCAATTCCAAAGGGCTCGGACTCGAAGAAGTAGGCGTAAAGATCAACGAGCGCGGCTTCGTTGAGATCAATGAAAGGATGCAGACCAGTGTTCCGAATATTTATGCTATCGGCGACCTGACCGGCAAATTAATGCTGGCGCATGTCGGCTCAGCAATGGGAATAATTGCTGCCGAGAACATCGCCGGTGCCGAGACTATCACGCTTGATTATGAGTTTTTACCACGTGCCACATATTGTCAACCGCAGATTGCCTCGTTCGGGTTGACCGAGGTCCAGGCCAGGGAGCGAGGCCATAACTTCAAGGTCGGTCGCTTCCCCTTCCAGGCTAACGGTAAAGCACTGGGACTCGGCGATTACGCCGGTTGGGTGAAGATATTGATGGATGAAAAATATGGCGAGATTCTGGGAGCGCACATGATCGGTCCCGAAGTGACCGAGTTATTGCCGGAGCTTACACTGGCGCATCTTATGGAACTGACCCCGCATGAAATCGCTCGTAACGTGCATGCCCACCCATCGCTCTCTGAAGTACTGGGAGAAGCCGCACACGCTGCGGAAGGAATGCCGCTGCATATTTAACCGGGCAGGTTCCGATTTCGTAGAGAATATTGCCCCTCTTATCGGTCTATGGCTGCAGATCTTACTTTTTCTTTTTACTTATAAACGGGTTTTGGAAAATTGCGGTACCACGCTCTCCCTGCCTGGGGAAAAATGTAGTATTTCCCCGGCTGGGATTGGAAGTCGAGACATCTCTTACAAAGGTGATGTTCACGCCTGCCAATGATATGACATCGCCCGGATAGATAACAGCCTGGCTGCTCCGCTGGCCATTGATATACGTGCCCCCAGACGAACCCAGATCGAAGAGAATAAAACGGCCCTGGATGGCCCGTAATTCCATATGATAGCGCGAGACACGCGGGTCGTCTATCACTACCATATTATCGTGATGACGGCCCACGGTGATGACAGATTGGTTCAGGGGTACAGCTTTAGTACCTTCAATGATCAGGAAGGCATTTTCAGGAAGGGAATCATCTTGTCCCTCGTTCATTTTACCCTCGGCAGCCATGGCTTTTCTTCTGTAGAATTATCAAACAAGTAAAAACCGCCTAATAACCTAACTACTATACACCATTCGCCAATGGTTTTCAATGTCCATAATTGATTGGATTAAGTTTTCAAGGCCCGAAAGCCAGATCGATTTCAAGGTGTGTTTCTTCTAAATGACCACATTCTTCCATATCCTTAATACAATCACAAGATAATTTTGCTCGAAAGGCATGGGGGGGTGACATGTTTCCGCCTGCTTGAACGGTCTCCTGAAATTTACCTGACTACAAAAA
>CAZPCR010000605.1:0-1924 GCA_964585035.1 uncultured Anaerolineaceae bacterium | reverse complement strand
TGGTTGCCGGTGAGCACAGGTCGTCCAGCAATTTCAATACCGCTTCCGGTTGGTCTGTCTCTTCCGGCAGCGGGGCATCCAGCGCAGAGAGCCTTGCTATCGCCTCCGGTGCAGGTGCCACCCCTCGTGAATCGAGGCCTTCAAGATAAGTTATTGCGCGTTGAGCCGTGTTCTCTAAAAGTTCTCTCATGGATACATCCTGATATTTTGGCATTGTCTAAAGTAAGTTGGTCTGCGATATTTATTTTTGGTGAGTATCTCTTGACAACACGGAAGATTTTCCGGAAATCCTTATGAAGTCTTCCTTTGTGAAGACTTCATTTTTTTTAGCTTGCACTGTATTTGCTAACTGGTGTTTCTTCATAGTGTTTTCCTATTGATTGTCCAGATAATATGTCAATACATTCATCTAACTTAATAAGCCATGCATCAAACATTTGTAATTTTTTAGCGTGGTCTGAATTTAACGCATTTGGAAAGGCCCTTACTGTTTGAAACAAGTTAAGCGTCCACCATTTACTTGCCAAATTCGGGTCAAGAATGGACATAGCGTCTCTTGTTTTATCTTTCCATTGACGAAATTCGCCCCACCATTGATCTATTCGGCTTTCATGCATTAATCCTTCCCCAGCATTTCGCAGACCTGTTCCATCTGTCCATAATGTTCTTAAACCAGCAATGATCGTATCTCTATTAGTCACCTTTTCAAAACCGGATATTATCCCGTCTTGTCCTTTTAAAATCGAAAATGGGGAATTTAATGCAATCCAAAGAAACCTAATTACATAAGTAAAAATAGCCCCTAGTATAGCTATTCCTGCTAATCTTATATCAGTGAGCATTTCTTTAATTCCCAAGAAAGATGCTTCAAGGATATAAGTAAAAATAAAAGCGACGAAAGCCCACACACCTTCATTTTTCCAATTCCCCTTTAAGGTTTTTTTCCAAGATTTCCAACTGTATTTAAAGAAACGCCAATTAATGTCCATACGCCACGCTCCCCCCATATCTTACCCCTACCCGTGATGTTAAGGGATACTCGCCTTATTTTTTATATATTCGTTTCGATTGCCGTCTCGTACCAAAGAAGCCTTCGAAAAATCTTCGTTTACCTCTGTTTACATCGTGCCCGTATAGCATCTCTGTTTATCTCTGTTTATCTCCGGTTACATCGTGCCCGTAGGGTATCTCCGGTTATGCTCCGAACTCATACGTGGGTGCGCCCGTGCAATTCGTCTCCATGCGGAACACCCCGCCGGCCTGCGGATATTTTTTCAACGCCGCCGAGTCCATGCCCACGCGCGCGGTGGTTACGAACAGCTCGTTCATCTTCGCGCCGCCAAACACGCACGATGTCACGTTCAAGGCGGGTATGCCAAACTGTTCCAACAATGTGCCGTTGGACTTCCACTGTGTGATCCGTGCGCCGCCCCACATTGCGATCCACAAATTGCCATCCGCATCCGAGGTCATCCCGTCGGGCCAGCCGAAGGTATCCACGAAATGGATGATCACGCGCGGGTTGGCGATCTGGCCGGTCTCGATGTCGTAATCGAAGGCCTTTACCTCGCGCGTCGGTGTATCGATGAAATACATCGTCTTATTATCGGGCGACCAAGTCAGGCCGTTGGAGATGCGCACTTCCTTGAGAAGCTTTTTCAAGCGTCCTTCCGTCGACAGCGAATACAGCGAGCCGCTGGCCTCCTGCTCGTTGTGGTCCATGGTGCCGGCCACAAAGCGCCCGCGCGCGTCGCACTTGCCGTCGTTGAAGCGGTTATTCGAGGGTTCGCCTTTGGGCGAGGCCAGCGTGAGCAGTTTATTGGTATCCGGTTCGAACGTCCAGAAACCGAAACGTTGCGCGATCACCAGCCCGCCGTCCTTGCGAGGCGCCAGGCATCCCACGAAATCGTCAAGCTGCAGGAAG
>CAZPCR010000604.1:0-1925 GCA_964585035.1 uncultured Anaerolineaceae bacterium | reverse complement strand
CCACGGAAATGGGTTTGTAACCCTTTACGCCCATCTCAGCCAGATCAATGTTTCGGTATGCCAGGTTGTAGGGCAGGGAGCAGTCATTGGTTTGGCCGGTGCGACTGGAAATGCATTCGGGGCGCACTTGCATTTCGAGATACGTATCAATGGTGTTAATGTGAATCCTCATCAGTATGTTCAATAGAATAAATGACTGAGATGGTTTTTAAATAGGTCGGGATAATTCTCAGCTATGAACGAGGGCGAATACCAAAAGAGACTTTCTTCCATATCGCTAGGCGGTCTTCGTTATTTTAATTCGGCTGGGTCAACCAATGACGAGGCGCTAAAATGGGCATCTGAAGGCGCTTCCGATTTATCACTTGTCATTTCGGATGAACAGACTGCCGGACGCGGCCGCTCCGGTCGCAAATGGTACACTCCTCCCGGGTCAGCATTAGCCTTTAGTTTGATCTTACGACCCTCGCCTGATGAGATCAAGCATCCCGCCCGAATCACCGGCCTGGGGGCATTGGCATTAGTTGACTCCTTGCTCTCACTTGGACTTTTTCCTCGGATTAAATGGCCCAATGATGTTCTGATAAATGGACGTAAAGTCGCGGGGATTTTAGTGGAATCTGATTGGGTCGGAAACAACCTCAAAGCCTGTGTGCTAGGAATAGGGGTTAATGTATTAAAGGCTTCCACACCATCTTCTGAAAGCATAAACTTCCCAGCTACCTGCATCGAGGTTGAACTCGAGCATCCTTTGGATCGTATTGAATTATTAAAAGGAATTTTGTCTGCCCTTTTTATTTGGCGGAACAAGATTGGCAGGGACGAATTTATCCGAACATGGGAAAATTCTCTCGCTTTTCGCGGACAGCAAGTAAAGGTCTTAACTGATTCGCTGCCGCCTATAATCGGTGAATTGGTAGGCCTGGAACCAAATGGAAATTTACAAATCCGCAGATTGGACGGAATTCTTCATTTAGTGCAGTTCGGTGAAATACATCTGCGTCCCGCGCTGTGATAGAATCCGAACACGAGGTAAATGATGTTTGACAACTTACGAGACCAGGCCAAGGCCACACCGGTTCCCGACGAAGATCCAAAATTCGAGTCTACAACAAGCTCCGGGCCAATCCGCCGCGAGGCAACCAAACATTTTCTCGGGATGACATCTGAACAGCGGTTTTTTGTAACTTTTATTTTGATGATTATGGTCTGTATTTTGGGAACGATGTGTTTGCTGGTTACCGGTAGGATTAGTTTGTTCTAACAAGTATCGGGCGAAAATCAATATTTTCGCCCGATACTTTTGGTTTCTCAATCTCCCTGCTTTTCATCCCCATTCTCATTTACTTGAGCCCCGGCGCGTTTGAGATCTTCCGCAGCAATGCGGGCCACGGTTGCAACATAATCCCCTTCCTGCGGCTTGATCAAATGTACACCTTTGGTAGCCCGTCCAGATTGTTTGATCGCTTTAACTTTCATCCGTAGGGCCACCCCATTGGCCGTAATGATAGTCAAGTCATCGTCGTTTTGAACGACCAGCGCAGCAGCAATCTTACCGATCTCAGGTAATACCTTTTGATCCATCGTCGCTATCCCACGGGTACCGCGTCCCTTGGGTGTATATTCCTTCAAGGGAGTCTGTTTACCGAAACCGCCAGTGGTAACGATCAGCAGAGATCCCGCTTTATTAACCACGTCCATACTTGTTACAGAGTCTCCATCTGCCAGGCGAATTCCTCGCACTCCAGCAGCTTGGCGCCCGGTTGCGCGGATCTTGTTTTCGTCGTAGCGTAACGCCTGGCCTTTTTCGGTAACAAAAATCACCTCGTCTTTTCCGGAGGTTGGACGCGCCCAACCGAGTGTATCGCCCTCTTCCAGGTTCATCGCCATCAAACCGGATGGACGGACGGATGCAAATTCTTCCA
>CAZPCR010000603.1:0-1929 GCA_964585035.1 uncultured Anaerolineaceae bacterium | reverse complement strand
CGATGTACTGGCCGCGCGTGACGCTAAATTAGCCGGTGTGATCATCGGGCGGGCATTGTATGAAGGGACGATTGATTTGAAGGAAATGTTAAGGGGAGCGGCAAATGCTGGCTAAAAGGATCATCCCGTGTCTGGATATTAAAGACGGACGCGTTGTAAAAGGCGTGAACTTCGTGAATTTAAGGGATGCCGGCGATCCCGTGGAACAGGCGCGTCTTTATGACGAACAAGGGGCAGATGAATTGGTTTTTCTCGATATTTCTGCAACGCAGGATGGACGAAAAACCACTTTGGAGCTGGTCAGCCGTGTGGCGGAAACCATCTTCATGCCATTGACCGTAGGTGGCGGGATCAGCGAAATAAATGACGTGCGGAACCTTTTGTCCGCAGGGGCGGATAAGGTGAGCGTAAATTCGGCCGCTGTGAAAAAGCCCGAATTATTATCTGAAGGTGCTAACCTGTTCGGAGCGCAGTGTATTGTGTTGGCAATCGATGCGAGACGAAATAAAAACACTTTGAGCTGGGAAGTCTTTGTTAACGGGGGGCGAGTCGCGACGGGTATCAACGCGGTGGAATGGGCTATGCGCGGTGTGGAATTAGGCGCTGGCGAAATCCTGTTGACGAGCATGGATACAGACGGGACACTGGCAGGCTATGATTTGCAATTAACGCAGGCGATTGCACAAGCTGTGTCTGTTCCAGTTATTGCTTCGGGTGGGGCAGGGACCATAGTCCATTTTGTAGAAGTGCTTACAGATGGCCACGCTGACGCGGCGCTTGCCGCTTCACTTTTTCATGATGGGAAATTGAGAATCGGCGACCTGAAAAGTGAACTGCAATCAAAAGGTGTGCCTGTAAGAATTGAAATGTTTAAGGATTAACAAATGGAGAAATTTCAACCTGAAATCAAATTCGACACCAACGGACTGGTCCCCGCCATCGTACAGGACGCCGATACAATGGAAGTCTTGATGATGGCATATATAAACGCCGAATCGCTGAGACTTACAATGGAAACGGGCGAGGCTCATTTCTGGTCGCGCAGCCGCGGAGCGTTGTGGCATAAGGGCGCGACCTCGGGAAACGTGCAACGCGTGGTCGAATTACGCATTGATTGCGATGGGGATACGCTTTTGCTGCGGGTGCATCCCATGGGGCCCGCCTGCCATACAGGTGAGCGCACTTGTTTTTATCGAGTCCTGGAGAATAAAACACAATGAGCATTCAGTGGCTGTTCGACGTAATCGAAGACCGAAAAAATAACCCGGTCGAAAAATCTTATACTTCGAGTCTCTTTCGAGAAGGCTTGCCGAAGATCGCACAAAAAGTCGGCGAGGAAGGGACAGAAGTTGTAGTTGCGGCGCTGGCTCAGGATGACCAACGGCTCATCGAAGAAGTTGCGGACCTAACGTTTCACACACTCGTGCTTTTGTCGGCGCGGGGTCTGAGTCCGACGCTCGTCGCTGCCGAACTGGAAAAACGTCATCAATGATAAAGATCATCCTGCTCGATATCGACGGTGTGCTCGTTTACCCAGGCGGATATCGCGCCGCTCTGCGCGCGACTGTCAATCATTTTATCGACCCGACCCTTGAAATCGACGAAGAAACACTAACCGAATTGGAAAGGCGCGGTATCGCCAGCGAATGGGATATGGCTCCGCTTTTACTTGCCACCTATTGGAACGATATCCTCTCCCGCCAGCCCATACAAAATCTGCCCCCGGAAGTTTCCTCTGCTGCAACCGTCATCAATCGTCAACGCAATGTGGATGCTCCCGCCCGCTTGTTTGTCCCCGAGTTTGCCTTGGTTGCAGGTCAATACCCTGCAGAGACCGCATTCCGCGCAGGATATTTCTCGTCCATACCTTATGAGTTGAGGAAAAACCTGCTGATTGACACGCGGAATGTTTATAAATCGCATACCATG
>CAZPCR010000602.1:0-1932 GCA_964585035.1 uncultured Anaerolineaceae bacterium | reverse complement strand
GAACCCAGATGGAGAGAAAAATGAACAAGATCCCGCCTTCTTTTATCCTTGCAGGTGCGTTCGTCTTTTTTGTATTCGTGGTACTGGTGATCTGGGGCGTCCCTTATTTTTTTCAGCCACAGCAGATCCAAAACGGAGGCCAAACAGCCACACTTGGCTCCCAAACAGTATTGTCGCGCGTGACGGATATTGTGGAGGAAGGGCAGATAAACCTTGGCGGCAGGAATCAGCTTTATCAAGTAATGCATGTGGAAGTCCTGGAGGGGGATTATAAGGGAATGACATTCCAGATCGATTATGGCAAGCGTCAAATACGGAATGATAGTTTCCGTTTTACGCCAGGCGATGAAGTTTATATCCTGGTGGATAAGACCCCCACCAATCAGCTGGATGCATATTATGTGGATTATGTTCGATCGAAGCAGTTGCTCATTTTATTGGCCGCCTTCGTAGTATCCCTGCTTATTATGGGACGCTGGAAGGGGCTGGGTAGTCTTGTGGCACTGTGCTTCAGCATGGTGGTGATCATCAATTTTGTCATCCCGCATATTCTCTCGGGCGAGGATCCGGTCAGGGTCAGCTTGATCGGTTCCGTCATCCTGCTGACGGCCACACTCTATCTCACGTACGGTTGGAACTTGAAGACGCACGCCTCGGTATTGAGCATCATGTTCTCCCTTTTGTTGACCGGAGCTCTCTCGCTTTTGTTTGTTTCCCTGACGCGTTTGACGGGTTATGGGGACGAGAATGCGACGTATTTGATGCAGATGTCATCCATCCAGATCGATCCGCGCGGTTTGTTGTTGGGCGGGATGATCATTGGCGCGCTGGGCGTGCTCGATGACCTGGTGACATCGCAGTCTGCGGCTGTCGTTGAGATTCACGATGCCAACCCCGCGCTTGGATTCCGGACCACATTCCAAAAAGCCATGCGCATCGGGCAGGATCATGTAGCTGCGACTGTTAATACGCTGGTTCTGGCATATACCGGTGCTTCGCTGCCTTTATTATTGATCTTTACGCTTGGCAATGGAAGTTACAGTTATTTTATTAACTCCGAATTCTTAGCAGAGGAGATCGTACGCACACTGGTCGGTTCGCTGGGGTTGATTGCCGCGGTGCCGATCTCCACCTTGATCGCTACTGCATTGATCGTGTATCAAGATCAGTTGGGAGAATGGCGTCCGCTGCTTGGCCCGGAGACCGGTGATATTACGGAACACGGACATTGATTCGACCCGGCATCGAAATTTGGCTTTGCTCCTTTTTTACCCTGTACAAGAGAATGACCCTATGAAGAAAAAGAGAAATTTACAGAGCCAGCACCATTTGTTGAGATGGGCGGCTTTATTATTTTTGCTCTCGTGGCTCTTTTTGCCTTCACGTACGGCGCGCGCCGATCCCGCAGATATGTATGCCCAGAGCCAATCCATCCTGCTCAATGGGAATGGCGTTGAAGTCGATTGGAAGATAGCACCAGGGCCGGTCCTGGCAGATGCGGTATGGCAAACGACCGATCAGGACAAGAACGGTTCCATTAGCCCGTCAGAAGCACAAGCCTGGGTTTCGCCTTTTATTTCAGGGTGGTCCATTTCATTGGATGGTCAGGGTTCGCATGGATATCAGGTGCAAAGCATCCGCTGGCCAGCGACAGTGGATGCTTTGCGCGCGGGTGAAGACTCGATTGAAATTGTCCTGTCCTTGCCGTGGGCCGCCAATCTCACCGGCGAACATTCGCTTGAGATCCATAATTCTCACCTTGAAGCAAACAGTCTTAACTGGTTTGGCATCACGGGTGAACAGGGTCTGTCATTCGATCAACCGACCCAAAATAATGGCCTCCTCGATACAACCGTCCATTTCCCGAATGCCTCCGGTTCGATCCTGGGGAATGCTGCGCCCGCATTGACGTCCTGGAATAGCGGCACACCA
>CAZPCR010000601.1:0-1933 GCA_964585035.1 uncultured Anaerolineaceae bacterium | reverse complement strand
CGTAATCACTTTGAGAGGTTACAATCACCGGTCTTTCCATATATGCATGTGAAGTGCCACACAGCTCGGCACAACGCACAGTATAGTTTCCCAGCAAGTCAGGGGTTATTCGATATTCTGTTGTATGTCCGGGAACTACATCCTGTTTGATACGAAACTCAGGTACCCAAAATGAATGGATCACATCAAGAGACTGCATTTCCAGGACAACTTGTTTATTTATAGGCAAATGAAGTTCGTTGGACGTAAATCCTTCAGGGTATGAAAAGCTCCAATCCCATTGGTGGGCGGTGACATTGATGACGAGCGCATTCGGATCAACGACACGGGTTTCCCCCAATGTATAAGCGCCTAGATAAGCATACACAATAACAATCATGAGTGGAATGATGGTCCAGGTAATTTCCAGGGTCGTGTTTCCCTCTGTATGTTCGGCATCCGTGGTATCCCCTTTTCTGCGCCGGAACACGATCAAACTATAAACTAAGGGCACCATGATCAGTGCAAAAAGGAAAGCTATGGGACCCATGTCCATATTCCACATCCAATCCACAGGTATGGCTTGGAGACTTGCCTCGATCGGCATCAAATTAGTAGCTCGAATGCCCAGATAAATCAAAGGGGTCAAGATAGCTATCAATACCCCAACGATCACGAAATGTCGCATAAATTCTCTCTCCTGATCATCTTGTCACAACCTTTGTTCAAACGCGGTGTCCCCTTGTTTCATGACCAAAAGCGGTCTCAAAACAAGGGGTCCGTTACTCGTCCTACGTATAAAATTTATGTGACCAAAATAACTATATTACCGGTAAAATTGGTCGCCTTCAAAACAACACTTAATTTACCAAATTTTGTCAAATTTGTCACGCTTATTCGGATAAATTAGTCAGAATTGATTCAGATATTTATTTAACCAGATGTGTTAAAGAGAGTTCATTTCTTTAAGTACTTCAGCGCTGTGTTCAGACGGGCGTACGTTTTCAAAGACATGGGCAATGGCTCCTTGTTTATCGATCAAAAAGGTCGTCCTAAGTACTCCTTCGTAATCACGGCCCATAAGTTTCTTTGGTCCCCAAACACCATAGGCATCGCATATTTTATGACCTTCGTCAGCCAATAACGGAAATGGCAGTTGATATTTTTCTTTGAATTTTATGTGTGATTTAACATTGTCCGGGCTGACACCAAGAATGGTCACACCTGATCTTTGATACTCGGAATAGTCATCACGAAAATTGCAAGCTTCTTTAGTACATCCAGGTGTATCGTCAGCTGGATAAAAGTATAAGATAACGGGTCGCCCGCGATAATCCTTTAATTGGCGGGGAGTTCCCGAATCGTCCAGCAACTCAAAATCGGGGGCTTGAATCCCTGCAGAAATTGGCATTTACTCTCCTTTTTCGCAGCATTATACTCCTCTTACTCTAATTTATATCAACTTAAAAACATTCTCAGTAAAAATAAGGAGGGGCAACCTGAGCCAAAGACATTAAATTAAAAAGAGGGCCCTGGTTTTAATTTACCGGGACCCTCTTATTAATTTATCAATAACTTACTTAAAGTTCTGGCGCAACCCTTCCAGCTTACCTGAAACCGAGCCATCCAAAATTTTGTCCCCGACCTTAATAACCAGACCTCCCAGGATGGCCGGATTTATGTGAAAAGTCACTTCCTGAGCCCCTACTTTGGAAAGAAGATTGTTTTTAACTGTTTCCTGCTCAACCGGACTGAGTGGCAATGCGCTGGTAACCTCCGCAGAATCGCCCTTGAAATCGACATCATTCAAGATAACAACTTTACCAGATTTGACTCCAGAAAAGAATTCGTCGATCAAAGCATGTTGACGTTTATCATCGAGGGATTCGCCTATCAGCTTCTGGGCTGCCGCTATCGCCAGAGCCGCGACCTGACCGCGTAAATCACCGAGGAT